>JAUPLR010000037.1 GCA_030836825.1 Campylobacterota bacterium | reverse complement strand
GTGAAATGATTTGTGAGGTATTGCCGATCTCAGCACAATTATCCAGTCTGATCGCACGTGGGGGGTCCAAAGAAGATATCTTTAAACAGGCAAAAGAGGAAGGATTTGTCGGTATGTTTGAAAATGGAATGGCTAAGGCAGTACAAGGAATCACGACAATTGATGAAATATTAAAGGTGGCAAAAGGATGAAATACTTTATCGTAACCGTTCTGAGTAAAGGTAAAAAAACCGATTATGGGCTCTATGCCGAACACAAAAAAGAGGCTCAATACCTCGCAAAAATAAAGCACTCGGGGATGATCTTAAAAGCTGTCGAAACGGCTCCGCCGCTTGAAGATCAATTTAAAGTTTTCAAAAACAATTTGCTCGCGAATTTTAAAAAACGAAAATTAAAGCAAGACAGCTTGATCGCGGCAATACGCCAATTGGCCGTTATGACCAATGCCGGTATCTCCATTCATGATTCGATGCATGAGATTGCCGAAGCCACAAGCGATGAAACACTCAAAGGGGTTTTGAATGGAATGGCCGAAGACATCAACTCTGGGCACAGTCTCTCGCATACCGCCGGAAAATACAGTTTTGAACTGGGGACTCTCTCTCTGGCCATGATCGAATTGGGTGAAAAAACGGGTAATATGGCAGAAGCACTGCATAAACTCGCCGATATGCTCGAAGAGATACGACGCAATATCATCAAGTTCAAAAAAGCGATGGCGTATCCTCGAAACGTTATGATCGCCATGGCGGTTGCTTTTACCATCCTTATTTCCTACGTTGTTCCGCAGTTTAAAACCATTTTCGAGCAGTTGGAGGCTGAACTACCCATGCCGACCTTGATCCTTCTGTTTTTAGAGCACCTCTTTAACACCTACGGGCTGTACGTTCTAGCGGGACTGTTCGTCTTTTTCATGGCGTTTCGCTACATGCTCGATCACAATAAAAAATTTAAGTATAAATGGCACCAAGCGCTCCTCAAGCTTTATTTGATCAAGAACATTATTATGTTTTCAACGCTAAGCCGTTTTACTCTCGTTTTTTCCGAACTGGTTCGTGCCGGTATCCCGATTGCCGAAGCGCTTGAAACTTCTGTTGCGATGATCGACAACCTTCCCTTGCAAGAGCGTCTTCTCATTGTCCGCTCAACCGTGGAAAAAGGGGGTTCGTTGCATGCAGGACTTAAGGAGACCAATCTCTTTGAAAACATGATTATTCAAATGATCTCCGCGGGTGAATCAAGTGGTTCACTGGATTCAATGCTCCAAAAAGTTATGGAGTATTATAAAATGCGCTTTGACGCCATTATTGATGGCCTCTCAGAAGCAATCGAACCGATCATGCTCTTTATGATAGCGGGTATGGTTATTTTGCTAGCGCTCGGAATCTTTTTGCCAATGTGGTCAATGGGAGATGCTGTTCAAGGACGGCATTAAAAAAATGAGGCTTATTGCGCCTCGTCTTTTTCAATCATCTTTGTGTACGCTTCATCTTTGGGAATCATTCCAGCCTCATAAATAAACTGTGAGGGAACAAAGCTTGTTTGCTTAATTTTATCGTATTTGGCGTAACTCAAAAACAGCCTGTCTTTTGCTCTTGTCACCGCCACATAAAAGAGTCGTCTCTCCTCTTCGATGCTGCCGCTTCGGCTCATAAGTTTTCGATTTGGAAATCGTCCGTCCATCAGGTCAATAACGTACACCTCTTGGTATTCCAATCCTTTTGATGCATGGATGCTCAGCAGATGTACCCCCTCTCCTTGTGTCAAATCTTGAGAACCCAATACCATCGCATTCAAAAATCGTTCCAGCTCTTTATAGGGGCGCGAGAGCTCAAACAAAAGGGTACATTTACGCCGTATTCGTTCTTTGGACTCCTCTTTTATCTTTTCGTCCACCGATCCGTTTTCTGTCATTGCTCGACGATGGGACAGCGATTCGATGACATGAGCGTACAATGCTGAAACTGCAATTTTTTGTACGGCTTCTTTGGGCTCCTTTACCTCCCGTAATTTACGAAATAAAATAAAAAGGTCATGCAAAAAGGTCGCCGATTCTTTGGTCAATTTTGCATGTTTTAGAATCGGATTCCCCATAAAATTGGGGTCCATTCCAAGTTTGGCAAATCGCCCTGCACTTCCTAATTCTGTGAAATCATCAAACAGCCCCAGCTGATGATTCAACCGCCGTTTTTCGAAGGGATTGGTAATCGACGTATCCGGATTGTAAAGTCCTCGTAAAAACGATCCATGCCCCAATTTTTGCAGTGCGATAAAAAGCTCTTTGGCAATGGCGCTTCCTATTCCTTTGGCGTAGTCAAAAAGATGGATAAAAGCCATCATGTCTGATTCATTGACAATGAGCGTAAAAATATCCAGAAGCGCTTTAATCTCTTTGGAATCAAAAAAGCTCACCCCTCCCCGTCTTCGACACGCGATTCCCAGTTCTCGCAATGTCGCTTCAATTCCATCCGCAGAGGCATTGTTACGAAAAATCACCGCTATCTCTTCTCGATTGGTCGAAGAATCTCCAATAGCGCGTGCAATCCCGTGATATTGATCAAACAACTCTTCATAAATCAGCAACGCAGGGCTTTGTGCCTCTTGTGTACGTGTTACCTCGAGTGCTTTGGGATAAATGCGCTCATTGTACGCGATCACCTTGTTCGCCAAAGAGAGGATGGGAATGGTAGAGCGGTAATTTTTATTGAGCGTGTACACCTGTGCGTCAGGATGTTTGGTACTAAAAGAACCAATGATGGAAATGTCCGCGCCGTTAAAAGCATAAATACTTTGGTCGTAATCACCCACACAAAACAAAGACGGCGGACGCATAGCCTCTACCAGTGTTCCCTGCAAAGCATTGGTGTCTTGATATTCATCAATCAAAATTTCTTTGTACCCTAAATCATTCTCAGAAGCCAACGTTCGCATAAGCAAAAGGAGATCGTTAAAATTGACAAAACCGTACTCTTTTTTAAGCGCTTCAAATTCATCGACGACGTCTGCATAAATTGCGGCATATACCGCGTGTTCATCTTGGCGCGTGAGTATCCACTCTTCAAAATGAGTCGTAATCTCTGTATTTTGATAGTACGAATAGACGTCATAGAGGTAATTAGCGCCATATGCCGGTGTCGCGCAATCGATATGGGTAAAGGTTCGTTTCTCATAGACACTGCGAAACAAAGTTTTAAGCTCACGCGGCTGCTTGAGAACGACTTTGCCCTCTTTACGTTTTAGCCACCGATAGCTGATTGCATGAAATGTCCCCGCATCGATTTTGGAAGCGATCTCTTTGCCAAACAGTTGCGCAACGCGCTCCACCATCTCTGCCGCTGCCTTATTCGTAAACGTCAAAAGCATAATCTCTTCGGGTTTAACATTTTGAGAGAGGAGATACCCTATACGACCTACGATTGTGGAGGTTTTACCTGTGCCTGCAGAAGCGATGATAAGATTATGCCCATAAGGAGCAGTTGCAGCGGTATATTGCTGCGTATTGAGGCGAGAGAGAGGCAAAGGGTTCCTTGTGCCTCACAATAGAGGCTGTGTTATGGTCGAAATGTTTTTAACGATACTGCCATGCCAAATTCAGCATGAGACTCCGAATCCAACACGGCCTGCGCCATTGAACCATTACCTTGGTTAAAGATCAACGGAGCCAGAAAATTAATACGAGACTCATCAAGCGGGTCTTGAATAACCACCATATTATATACAACCACTTTTGAATCCTCGTTGATGTCCAACAATTCACGAATATCTTTTGGCACGTCAAAAGAATATTCACGAAGCATGTAGGGATTAACGACCGTAAAGCTAGTATTTGCATCATCGCAACTTTTAAGTGTTGAAAAAAGGTCGTCTATTTCATTGAGTTCTACTTTAGAAATTTGATCAAAACCTAAGATCGTGGATTTTACATTGTATTGCATGGTGGTATCCTTTACCTGAATTACCTCATTTGTAGCAAATTCTATTCCTCTAAATATTTGGTATAATTCGCCAATATTTTTGCTCAAGGCTCTCTCATGTCATCTACCCATTACGATCCCAAAAATATCGAAGAAACTTTTTACCCGCTCTGGGAAAATCGGGGTTACTTTGAAGTGGATGGCAACCGTGCCATCGTAAAACCCAACAAACACTTCGCCATCATGATGCCTCCCCCTAACGTAACGGGACGTTTGCACATCGGACACGGTTTGACGTTTACGCTCCAAGACATCATTGTCCGCTACAAACGTATGGACGGCTATGCCACCCTTTGGCAACCGGGAACCGATCATGCCGGTATCGCAACCCAAAACGTGGTGGAAAAACAGCTTCTAGCCGAGGGAAAAACCAAAGAGGAACTCGGACGTGACGCCTTTTTAAAACGCGTTTGGGAATGGAAAGAAGAGAGCGGCGGGATCATGGTCTCTCAACTACGCAAACTCGGTGTTTCTCCTGCATGGAGCCGTGAACGCTTTACGATGGATGCGGGGCTAAAATCCTCAGTCAAAGAAGCATTTGTCCACCTTTACAACAAGAACCTCATCATCCGCGGCAACTACATGGTCAACTGGTGTACCCACGACGGGGCACTTAGCGACATCGAAGTAGAGCATGAAGAGCACCAAGGGCATTTTTATCACATGCGCTATGCCTTTAGCGATGGAAGCGGTCACATCATCGTAGCAACGACCCGTCCTGAGACCTATTTTGGCGATACCGCGATCATGGTACATCCGGATGATGAACGCTATACCCATCTCATCGGAAAAAGCATCATACTGCCGCTCATCAACCGCCAGATCAAAATTATCGCTGACACCCATGTTGACAGAGAGTTCGGTACGGGTGTTGTCAAAGTTACCCCTGCGCATGACACCAACGACTACGAAGTGGGAAAACGTCACGATTTGGAGTTTATCACGGTATTTGATGACAAAGGGATTCTCAATCACCACGCAGGTGAGTTCGAGGGGCTAGAACGTCTTGCCGCGCGTGAGGTTATCGTCAACCGTCTTAATGAGGCAGGATTTATCGAAAAAATCGAAGATCATGTCCACCAAGTGGGACACTGTTACCGCTGTAAAAACATTGTCGAACCGTACATCTCAAAACAGTGGTTTGTTCGTAATGAAATCGCACGCGATTCCATCGATAAAACCAATGAGGGTCTCGCGCAGTTTTTCCCACCGCACTGGATCAACAGCTATAACGCTTGGATGGGGGAGCTTCGTGACTGGTGTATCTCACGCCAACTGTGGTGGGGACACCGTATCCCTGTATTTTACTGTAACGATTGCGCTCATGAATGGGCGAGTCTTGAAGAGCACCCATCCTCCTGTCCTCATTGTGCAAGCACTTCTTTTACCCAAGACCCTGACGTTTTGGATACGTGGTTCAGCTCTGCTTTGTGGCCGTTTTCAACGCTGGGTTGGGGCAATGGCGATGTAGCAGCCGATACCCTTTTTCAAAGCGAAGACATGGCGAAGTTTTACCCCAACAGCCTCTTGATTACCGGATTTGACATCCTCTTCTTCTGGGTAGCGCGTATGATGATGATGGGGGAAACCTTCACAGGTGAATTACCATTTAAACACATCTATCTTCACGCCTTGGTGCGCGATGAAAACGGTCAAAAAATGTCAAAATCCAAAGGCAATGTTATCGATCCCCTCGACATGATTGAAAAATACAGTGCCGATGCCCTTCGCTTTACCCTTGCCGTACTTGCCGCGCAGGGAAGAGATATTCGTCTTAGTAACGACCGTTTGGAACAAAGCCGAAACTTTACCAACAAACTGTTCAACGCCAGTAAATTTTTGCAAATGAATATTCCTACGTTTAAAGACCTTGCAAGCCAAGAGATCACAACACCGCTGGGTCGCTATATGCTCAGCCGTTTTCATGCGGCCACAGCAGAAACCAGAGCTTTCTTGGATGAATACCGTTTCAATGATGCCGCAACGGTCCTTTACCGCTTCTTATGGAACGAATTTTGTGATTGGGGTATCGAGCTTGCCAAAGCCAGTAAAGACAGCGTTGAAGAGCTTGGAAGCATCTTCAAAGAGTCCATGAAGCTTCTGCATCCGTTTATGCCGTTTATTACCGAATATCTCTACCATGAGCTCTCAGGAACAACGCTTGAAGAGGGCAATTCGATTATGGTGATGCAATACCCTGAAAATATCACGACAGATACTGAGATTGAAGCCGAATTTGCCATTATCATGGACGCCATCATCACCATTCGCCGCGCTAAGACACTTGTTGATCTAGGAAACCAAAAAATTCCTCTCGCCTACGTCAAATGCAGTGGCAATCACACCATGATGGAACCCTTTATCGCCCGTTTAGGAAAAGCGGAAACCCTTAAATTTACCAATACTAAAATCGACAATGCCATCAGCGACATAGGCGATAGCGTCGAAGTGTACCTGCCCACCGATGCGATTGATTTGAGTCCTATCATTGATCGTCTTACCAAACAACGTGAGAAACTGCAAAAAGAAGCCGATAAACTGAGTGGCATGCTCTCTAATGAACGTTTTGTTGCCAATGCACCCGAATCGGTTATCACTGAAAACCGTAATGGACTGGCGGATGCGCAAGATAAAATTGAAAAAATCACCGCACAACTCTCCTCACTGGAAAACTAAGTGCAATTTCGAGAACTCTCCTCTAGCGAACTGGAAGAGGGCTATGAGCTCCTGTGCATGCTGCGTATCGATTTAACCGAAGATGACTTTTTAACGTACATTGCCGCACACCATCCCCAAACGTATCGACCCATCGGTGCATATGAGCGAGGAGAACTCGCTATCTATGCAGGTGTCAGTATCCATGAAAACTTGGAGCTCGGACGCTATTTAGTGATCGATGACCTGAGTACAACCGATAAACATAAGCATCATGTTCGTGAAATGGTCGATTATCTCTGCGATTATGCAAAAATGCATAAATGCAAATCAGTACTATTATGGGGTAAACAAAGAGGATTGCAACTGGAAGATTTGAAAGAGTTCCGCCCCAAAAGAGACGGATTTATTAAAATACTTTAGTAAAAAAATCTTCGTGCTCTGATATACTTTTACACTTATTTAAAAAGGGACGTTATGGAACTTTGTGTCGCACTGGATCTGCCTTCAATGGAAGAGAATTTAGCTCTTATTGAAAAAATAAAAAACGCTCCTGTGTGGCTAAAAGTAGGTCTTCGCTCCTACATACGCGATGGTGAACCCTTCATTCATGCAATCAAAGCCATCAATCCTAATTTTAAAATTTTTTTAGATCTCAAACTCTACGATATTCCAAACACCATGGCGGATGCGGCTGAATCGATCATGGGGCTGGGTGTTGATATGTTCAATATACATGCATCTGCAGGTCCCAAAGCGATGCACGAAGTGATGAAACGTTTAGCGCCCTATGAAAATCGCCCTCTCGTGCTAGCCGTTACCGCCCTCACCTCATTTGAAGAAAATGAATTCGTGCACGTCTATGAAAAGGGGATTGCCGACAAAGCGGATCAGTTTGCCCAAGATGCACACGAGGCGGGACTGGACGGAGTCGTATGCAGTGCCTATGAGAGCAAATCGATCAAATCTCTAACTGCCCCTGCCTTTATCACCCTAACCCCAGGTATTCGTCCATTTGGGGAAGATGCCGGTGATCAAGAGCGCGTTGCTACCATACAAATAGCCCATGAAGAAAAAGTGGATTTTATTGTTGTCGGACGCCCCATCTATAAGGCATCAGATCCGGAAGCAGTCGTAGAAGCGATACGCAAAGAGCTTTAGACGCTACTTTAAGGTGCTTGTTATTTATACCTCAGTATAATTTCGACCTACTACAAATGGACGAGTAGGAAAGCGGCTGAATCCACCTCCCTGCTAAGGAGACGTACTGGCAACGGTACCGAGAGTTCGAATCTCTC
>JAUPLR010000036.1 GCA_030836825.1 Campylobacterota bacterium | reverse complement strand
GACGGATCGCTTTTGTTCCTCGATAGGTTCTGGCAAGTTACAGCATTCTCCCTCGGTTAATTCACCATTAAATCGATCTTCATCAAATGTTTTTCCCAAATAGTGAACAATGTAGCGCAGATCACGCTCTGCATTGCCTAAACAGCTTGTCGCACCGGGGGAGGGCGTCATGTTGAAGATAATCCCGTCCCCCGTGTTGATCGATGCCTCCCCTAGGATAAGTTTACGCTCCTTTTTATCAATCACTTGAGGGCGTACACCGCCAAAGCCTGTCGCGTATTTAAACTCTGACAGTCTTAGTGAGGGAACAATTTTTTGGGCATCATGGAGAAAGAGCCTTTTGTTTATAAAAGGGACTTCAAACAAGAAGTTACGGAAAATATAATTTCGTATATCGGAATCTTTAATCAGTTTCCACAAGGCTGACGTCACTTTGCCATCGAGTTGCAGTGTTTTCCAAAAATCAAGATAGGTACCGCTTTTGTAGCGCTCTAATTTTGGAAGCACAAGAGCGGTAGGACCAAAGCGTGTATTTCCTTGTGCTAATACATCTGGATCACCGTGCAATGCGGCAAACGGAAGTTTTGGATTTTGAATCATATAGACTTTGCCATTAAGCATTTTTTGGTTGGTTATATAGAAACTTCCTGCCATTGGCAAACATGCGTAGTTAAGGCCATGCCCCATGTTATGGGCTAAAAACAAGCTGTGCGCTCCCGCATCTACAACGACAAAATCGGCATCATACGACGTATCAGCGGTAATTACGGTGTATCCCCTATGTGAACTTTTCTCAATTTTAAGTACTTGTGAGTTTAGAAAAAGTTCTACGGAGGTGTTGGGCTCTTTCATCGCATTTTCAATCAAGGATTTGGACATTTTCCCATAATCTACCGTGGTCCATTGACCTTTTGCGCCAATACCTACGATGTGCTCAGGGCGTTCATTTCCATTTGCATCATAAACTACGCGCGGTTCTATCTCTTTTAGTTTTTCTTTATCCCACACTTCCAAATAAGGGAAAAGTTCCGAAAACTCTTCATAACGATGCAGTAAAAATTCAACCTCTTCCTCCCCGACACCCAAGGCCATTTTTTGATGCGAAAAAATTATTTCATTTTGGTAGCCATGCGCTAAGCAGTATTTTTCTACCATTTTTGCGGTGCGTTTGGTAATAGCCGCTTTTGGAAGCGTATAGTTTGTTTCAATATCGCCGACATGAATGGTTTGAGAATTGCTGGTCCCTTTTGAGTTGAGCGTTGCAATTCCTTCGTATTTTTCGACGATTGCAATTCTTTCGATATTGGTATAACGAGCCAATTCATAGGCCAATGCCGCACCAGAGATACCGGCTCCGATAATTAACACATCGTAATGGTGCTTTGTCATAGGTTTCCTTTTAATATACGTGCGGCTATTGTAAACATAAAATGATAGATTTAATGTTAAAAAACAAATATTTGCCATTTTAAGTGGATAAGTTTTATAGATTGCTTAAGCTAGATAATAATATCATCTATCCATCTTTAATTATGATGTAACTGGGAGATACCGATGAGCACTGTTACCCTAACTGATAATCGTACTGGGAAGAGCTATGAACTTCCTATTTTGACCCCGACGCTGGGGCCTGATGTTATTGACGTAAGGGCTTTGTATAAAGAAACGGGGATGTTTACGTATGATCCTGGATTTACGTCTACGGCCAGTTGTAGCTCAAGTATTACGTATATTGATGGGGATAAAGGTGAACTGTTGTATCGCGGTTACGATATTTCCGATTTAGCAACTAAAAAGAACTACCTTGATGTATGTCACTTGTTGCTAACGGGAAAACTTCCCTGCGAAAAAGAGCGTGCAGCATTGGACATGGAGCTGCGTAAACGTGCTTTTGTTCATGAAGGGCTAAAGGGGCTTATCAATTCATTTCCGGATCGTGCTCACCCGATGGCGATGATGTCATCGGCCGTTGCTGCACTCTCAACTTTTTATTTCGAACACCTCAATGTTACAACGGCAGAACAAGCGCAAGTCATGGCACGACGTATTATCGCAAAAATTCCTACATTGGCAGCGTTTACCTATCGTAGGTCATTGGGAATCCCCTATATTTACCCTGATATTGAACGTTCGTTTACTGAAAACTTTTTGTACATGATGCGTGCGTATCCCGGTGAAAATCTTGAAATACGGGATGTTGAAATACGGGCATTGGATACGATCTTTACGCTTCATGCGGATCATGAACAAAATGCGTCCACATCAACGGTACGTGCGGTTGCCTCTACGGGAGCGCATCCTTACGCCGCTATATCCGCAGGAATTGATGCCTTGTGGGGAAGAGCGCATGGCGGTGCCAATGAATCGGTGATTGCGCAATTGGAATTCATCGGGCATGTGGATAACGTAGATGCCTTCATCAAGCGAGCAAAAGATCCTTCTGATGATTTCAAACTCATGGGATTTGGTCACCGTGTTTATAAAAATTTTGATCCTCGTTCGAGAATTTTGAAAAAGCTGCTGGATGAGCTCAAAGACGATTTGGGAATCGACAGTAATTTACTGCAAATTGCTAAACGTGTTGAAGAAATAGCCTTAACGGATGAGTATTTTATTCAACGTAAGCTTTACCCAAATATTGATTTTTACTCGGGGTTGATTTTAACCGCGTTAAAAATTCCAAAATCGATGTTTACGATTGTCTTCGTCATCGGGCGTTGCGTTGGTTGGATTACGCAATGGATAGAGCTTAAAAATGATACGGAAATGAAAATTGCACGTCCAAGACAGCGTTATATGGGTGATAGTAAAAAAATATTGTAACTTTTTTGGTGCATAAAGCGTCTTCTTGTAGGATTTTCGTTAAAATGGTTCTCGTTTATATCTTAAACTAAGGTTTTTTCATGACTACCGTATACATTGACTCTGATGATCACAATAAAATCCAGGAGTTTCTGACTTTGGCTATGCAGAGATTTCATTTCAAAATTGAAGTAGTGCAAGATGGTGTCAATAACTTTAGAAAGCATAAGCCTATCCAAAGTGATTTGGATAAACTGATTAGAAGTGCTAAGCCGACTAATACAGAAAAGGCCAAAAAATTAAAAAACGCAATGGAAGGACTTCATGGACTACTTGACCCTTTAAAAATGAATTTGAGTATTAATGAAGCTAAAGAAGCGTATTTTAATAGTAAAGTAAATTAAATAGTATGGGCTTAAAAATTTACGTTGATACCAATATTTTTTTAGATTCAATCTTGGACAGGGATAATGGGATTGCTAGACAAGTTCTGTTTTTTCTTGAAGACAGAAATTTTGAAATAATTTTAAATGACATCTCTATTATTAACATACATTACTTTGCCAGGAAAGGCTTAGAAACTCAGAAATTACAAGGATACATCAATACTTTTTTGGATGAATATACGATAGTATCGGTAGA
>JAUPLR010000004.1 GCA_030836825.1 Campylobacterota bacterium | reverse complement strand
AGCAAAGGAAAATGCCAAGAATGCGGTAAACCATGCGGCACCTATGATACTCAGCCAGCAAGAAATTATGAATTTGTCCCGCTTTGGGGCATACCGGTATATTTTAGATATGCGCCTCGCCGTGTTAATTGCAAGCAACACGGGATTCATGTTGAGATGTTGCCTTGGGCAGAAGGAAAAGAACGCTTGACGAAAAGCTACAGATCTTTTTTAGCATGCTGGGCAAAGCGATTATCCTGGAAAGAAGTTGCTGTTGTTTTCAATACAAGCTGGGAAAGTGTTTATCGATCTATAAAATGGGTTGTAGATTATGGACTTGCGCACCGTGATTGGGATAATGTTAGTAAGCGTCCAGCCAACGACGTTATATAATTGTCTATTAAATTAGTTTATATAACACGATGCTAGAGAAGATATCGCTAAGAAATTTGTGATTGCCACATGTATGGTAGCAATGATTTGATATCACGATTCAAAGTATTTGGTAACTTGGTTAAAATATCGCGCAAGTATTCATAGGGGTTAATGTTATTTAGTTTACAGGTTTCAATTAAACTATAGATAATAGCTGCAGCTTTTCCTCCTCTGTCATTACCGGCAAAAGTGTAGTTCGATCGACCTACCGTAATTGGCCGCATCAAACGCTCTGCTGCATTGTTATCGATATCCAAGATACCATTTCCTAAATAGCGCGTTAGTGCGATCCAGTTTTTTAACGTATACGTAATTGCATGTCCTAATGGACTCTTAGGTAATACTCTTTTACTTTTTTGTAATAGCCATTTTTTATAATCTTTAAGAATAGGTTTTGCTTTCCGCCTCCTTAATGCTTTTTTAGCTAAAGGATCTAGTTGCCTTATCTTGCTTTCAATTACGTATAATTTACCTATGTAACTTAAAGCAGTTACAGCAATGCCGTCTTTACTACAACCAAGCTTAGTGTTGGTTTGAACAATCTCAAAGAATTTTCTACGAGCATGAGCCATACACGCAACTTCAATAATATTGCCTGCAGCATAAATCTTATCATAGCCAGTATAAGCGTCAGCTTGTAAATAGCCCTTATAATTTCTTAAAAATTCTTCAGCCCACTTTTGTTGTCGATTAGGCGAATAATCATAAATTACAATTGGTGGTCCGCAACCTAAATAACCCCACAACCTTCCTTCTTTGGTTGAGTCTCTGCCTTCTTCTAAAACTGGTATTACAGTATCGTCAGTATGTATTTTAGGTGATAACAATAAATCTGGCTTCATAGCCTCCACCAGGGGTTGTAAAATATCAGAGCACTGCATAACCCAACCACAGAGTGTTTGTCTTGAGATGTCGATATCATGGCGTGCTAATATTTCTGATTGACGGTATAAAGGTAAGTGATCATCATACTTTTTAACTAGCACATCTGCTAATAATCCTGGCCCAGCATAGCCCTTATCAATTGGCTGATTAGGCATATTTGCAGTAATGACTTGGTTTTGATGAGCACATCCAGCATACTTAAAACGCACATGCTGTTTAACATAAATTTTTGCTGGAACTATTTCTAGTTGCTCAGTAATCACTTCGCCTATCTTATGCAATTGATTACCACAACCACAAGGACAATTTAAATTTTCTAATTTATATTCAATACGAACTCTAAGTAAATCATCTGGTATATTGCGATGGCCGTTTCTTTTCTTTCTATTATAAGTAATGATCTCAATAGCTGATTCATTGTTTGGATCTTCTACTTGTTTTTCTATAGATTTATTTTCATCTAAGAGGTTAAGTTGAATGTAGCCTTCTGGTAATTTCTCAGAGCTCTTGCCATATTTACCATGTATCAGGTTGGCTACCTGTCGTTGTAAGTTCTCATATTGTTGCTCTATGGTTTGAATTTTTTCTTTTTGGCTTTGAAGATTCCCTTGTAGCAATAATATAATTTGATTAGCTTCCGCAAGAGTTTTTGGGCGATAATTTTGGTAGTTATTTACGATATTTTCCACACAAAAAAGTATAGCAAAACTGTAAAATAACACCAGCTCTTTTCGCAAAAATATGCAAAAAATACCTTATTTTGTAGTATCAAACTCAACTGCACTTAATCTTTTTTTATCGGTTAAATCGATCCCTTCTAACAATAAGTTTAATTCGTTTGGCATTAGCATAAATACTTTAGCTTGCACTTTAGGTAATCTAAAAACACCGCGTTCGAGACGCTTGTACCAAAGACAAAAACCATTGCGATCCCAATATAGAATTTTAATTTTATCTCCACGCTTATTACAAAATACAAATAGGTGACCGGAAAGAGGGTCTTTTTTTAGAACTTCTTTAACTAATACACTCAAGGAATCTATTGAGCGCCGCATATCTGTGATATCAGTTGCTACATATGCTTTTACACTTGGCGGCAGACTCAGCATTGCAATCCACCAACTATTTCTACAAGCAATGATAAATTAGTTTCAGAAACTACCAATGGTAAAATTATTTTATGACCATTTTTAAATATGATTACTACTTCTTTGGCTTGGCTACTAACAACCTCCTTTTTATGGCATTTATTAGATGGTATATCAGTTGTAATTTGTAATGGGATAAACTTAGCAGAACTTTTGTCACGTTTCCTCTTTTCTTGTTTACCACTACTAGTATTGTTAGAAAGAAGTCTGATTTTGCTATATTTCCAATAATGAAATTTTGAAAAATTTACCTGGTGGTGTTGGCAGAATTTTTCCGCACCCATGCCACTGGCAATTTGATCAGCAGTAACTTTTGCCCAAAAAATTCGTTGCTCGGCATCATCACAAGATTCAGATGGGATTTGATATAAGTTTTCCATGGCACCACCATTAAAGTTTTTTAGAAATTTCTATGGTGGTGGTTTTAACTTATATAGATATCTCTTGCTAGAGCGTTGTTGGTGGGTCGCTTACGCTTTTCAGGATAAAAATATTTTGTTTTACCAAATTCATCTTTTAACAATATACTTTTAGTATCTGATTCTTTCATTACCACGCAGTAATACTCTTTACCAAACTTTACTACATCACCTATGCTATATGACCCGAGAGATTTATGTTCGGCATCGGTTAATCCTTT
>JAUPLR010000035.1 GCA_030836825.1 Campylobacterota bacterium | reverse complement strand
CCTTGCGCCCGCTGCGCCCCGCGATTTGTATGAGCAACGAGAGTGCTTTTTCTCTCGAACGATAATCCGCTTGCGCCAATAGATTATCGATTCCCATCACGACGGCAAGGGTAATATCATGATAATCATGCCCTTTGGAGAGCATTTGCGTCCCTACGAGCAGATCAATTTCACGATTGTTAAACGCTTTGAGGGTTTTAATGAGCTTGTTTTGCGTCGTGATCACATCACGATCAAACTGTGCTACGTTCATCCCCTGCGCAATCGTGCCTAAATGCTCCACCGCTTCCGCAGTGCCCAAACGTGAGTTTGTGAGTTTTGAACTTTGACATTTAGGGCATAGACGCGGTAGTACTTCCGTATAGTTGCAATAATGGCACTTCAACGCTTTTGCATTGCGATGCAAACTCATCCCCACACTGCAAAACGGACACTCTATTGTATAGCCGCAACCCTCACACATCATGTACTTGAAATTCGCCCGAGTAGGGATAAAAACAATCCCCTGATGATCTGCATGATAATTTTTGACAATCGCCGTATCGATGGAAGGGGTCAACGCCTCCACCGAAGGTTCAAAGACAAACGTACGCCTAGAGGTGTAATATCCACCGCGCAGGCGAAAATAGGGATATTTGGCATAACTGGACAAACTGGGTGTCGCACTGCCTAACACGACGGGAATAGTGAGCAGCTTTCCTGCATAAACCGCCATATCCCGTGCATGATAACGGGGACGTGAAGAGGATTTGTAACTCTCATCATGCTCTTCATCCACGACAATAATTCCTAAATCTTTTATCGGCAAAAACAGTGCCGATCGTGGACCCGCAACGATACGGGCACTTCCGTCATAGATTTTTGCCAACGCTATTTTTTTTTGCTTAGGGGTCATTTTAGAGTGCCACAGCACAAATGATTCTCCAAAATGGTGCTTAAACCGCTCTTCCATCTGAGGAGTGAGAGAGATTTCGGGAAGCAGCAACAGCGCCCGCTTCCTCTCGCTCAAAATCTCGTCCATACGCTTCATGTAAATTTCACTTTTTCCCGCACCGGTATCGCCGAACAATAAGGATACAGGATGAGAACGGACAAAGTCTAGGGCTTCGGTTTGTGCGGGAGAGAGGATAATATTGATAGGAATTTTGTCATCCCGAATAGAAATTTTGTCATCCCGAACTTGATTAGGGATCGATGCTTCTTCTGTGGACTCCGTATCGTAGTACGGAATGACGGGAAACGGCACACACAAATTAAGCGCTTCCCCAAGCGAACACCCATAATACTCCGCCATAAATTGCGCCATCTTAATTTGAGTCGCAGAAAAGAAAAAAGGGAGTATTTCAATGATTGGTTGGGTTTTAAACGTAGATTTTTCGGTGCTGTCAATCACAACACCCTTCATTTCGCGCTTACCAAGAGTGAGTGATACCTGCGAACCCGTATTTAGGAGGATTTCACTGTGATATGTCAGTAATTCAAGAGGGGACCCCAAAAGGGCTAGGGAATAGAAGTACACTTTATAGCTTAGCTGCTACAATTTCCATTAATGTATTTAATAATACAATATACCTATCGCTATCACTTAAATCATCATGGATAATCGCATATCTTCCCTCGACCGCAAAATCTGTCAAAGGCAGTAGTTCTTCTAAGTTCTCAAACAAAAAAATATCGTTTTCCTCTAAAAGACTCATTAAATTATCCAAATCATGCGTGTGAGGAAATTTGATTTGATGCCTATCTAAAACTGCTTTAATTAATTTTTCTGCACATTGCTGAAAATGAAAAAAAATAATTTCTAAATTTAATTCCAAACCATGATGATTAAATCCATCCAACAAATACTTCGCGGCAATAAAATCTTCTCTTGCCTTTATAAATAAAACTTCATGTTGCTTCAGGAGCTTCGTTGCCATAAAATCTTACCTTTCGTCGCTATGTCATTATAAACTGAATTAATCTCTTTTTTATAAAATTCATAGTTTTCAACATTGGAAACTAAAATATCTTTTGGCATTTTGATATTTTTCAGCATTGCTCTAATTTTCTTTTTTTCTTCCCAGATGTTGTCAAAAGATTTTTCAATTATGCATATATCCAAATCACTATTCTGATTTGGTACTCCGTACGCATAACTACCAAATAAAATGATTTTTTCAGGATTCAGAGGTTTTAACTGCTCTACGATCTGCGCATACAAAACCTCATTCTTTGTGAGCATACAGTTCCTTTTAAATTACAAATTATCTTTTGATTATATCACAACTATGAGAAACAAGAGGGGAACTCAGAAGGGCTATTTGATAGAAAGGATTCAGATTCTACTCGGTTAAGAGTCTACAGTTTGCATTAGTATGGGTACAATCAAACGCACCTGTCGCCTGCGTATAAGTAAATGCCACCGGATCATTCATTACTTGATAGGTATACGCTCCGGCACCCGTTTTCATCCAGTGACCATTACCAGCGGCAGTCGTAATTCCGTACTGCAACAAAGTACCATTGGTAGTAACGGCATCACTATCATCAAAGATGACAACACCCGCCGTAGCACTTGCTACCCCCTGATCGAGAGCAGAAATATAGGTACTGCTCCCTTGCAAAAGCCGTGCCTGACGCTCACTCACGATCGCCGATCGGATCGCCGCAACATCGCTACGCCCTTTGGTAATTTGCGCATCATCCCGCGTCGCGGCAAATTTCGGTATCGCGACCGCCGCCAAAATGCCCAAAATAACAATAACAAACACCAGTTCTATCATGGTAAAAGCAGTTCGTTTCATAATCTAATCCTATTGCGCTGAGTTCTATGATTGACTTGCAATCCCAAAAATCAATTCAACCTTTAAAGAATGTACCACCCGAAGGTGATACAAAGAATACTTACTGAACTACGCCAGTTCCGCCAAAAGCGGTAATTTTATCAGTACCATCAGCACCTGGATCAATAATATTACTTTTCCTTGCAGCTTCTTTAGCAGCAACACATTCTGCACTAGTACCAGCTGCAAGCCCAATAACATGAACTGATCCATTAGCGTCAGCAGCTATACTGAAACAACCTTGTGTTGCATCTACTGCTGTTAGGTTTTTAGCATTTAGAAATACTGCTGTACCTGTAGCCCAACCCGCAGCTGCCGTAGTACCGCCTGCAGCAGTCGTTAACCCAACATTTGTCATATCAGTCCAATCTGCCCCTGTAAATGAACCTTTAGATGTATAATAAGCACCCACATCTGCTATAGCTGTAGCAATATTTG
>JAUPLR010000034.1 GCA_030836825.1 Campylobacterota bacterium | reverse complement strand
TCCTGATATGTCCTTGCTGTATCTTGAAAAAAGTGATTTTGTGAACGGCGTGTCTTTTAATGCATTGATTAATGCGCAGTGCAAAGCGACCATGAGAAGTGTCCTTGAAAGTGGTGTAAGCGTAGATGAAATTACGTGGAAACAAATCGATGAAGCATCGGTAGGGGAAATGATCTTTTATTATGAGTTATTAACATCACTCTCTGGTGCATTACTGGAAATAAATACGTATGATCAGCCAGGCGTTGAACAGGGTAAGAAAATAATGCAAGAGTACTTTTCGACCAATTGACAAATCAACAAGATTATAATTAAGGGAGATGAATGAAAGCTGTTATAATGGCCGGTGGATTCGGGACAAGGATACAACCGCTTACCCACGCTGTTCCAAAACCGATGCTTCCTATCATGAACAAACCCATGATGGAACATACCATGATGATGCTCAAAGCCATAGGGATCCAGGAGTTCATCGTCTTGCTCTATTTCAAACCGGATACTATCAAAAACTATTTTCAAGACGGCAGCGCCTTTGGCATTAAGATTACTTATGTTCTTCCTGACGCTGACTACGGTACTGCAGGGGCCGTCAAACTGGCAGCGGAACATATCGGCGAGGATAACTTTATCATTGTCAGCGGCGATCTGGTGACCGATTTTGATTTCAAAAAAATTGTTGATTATCACAAAACCAAAAAAGCCAAGCTTTCCATTACCCTGACATCCGTTGATAACCCTTTGGAGTTTGGCGTTGTCATTGCCAATAAAAAAGGGAGAATCGAAAAATTTCTCGAAAAACCGAGCTGGGGGGAAGTGTTCAGCGACACCATCAATACCGGTATCTATGTTATCGAACCCGAGATTCTCGACTATATCCCAAAAAATGAGAACTTTGATTTCGGTAAAGATCTCTTTCCTCTCCTGATGCGCGAGGGGATTGAGCTGATGGCCGGTCATGCGACGGGATACTGGCGTGACGTCGGTAACCCTGAGAGCTATCGTGATGTGTACGATGATATTATGATGCAAAAAGTCAATTTCAAGGTATCGGGAAAAAAGAGCCAATTCCCCGACGGTATCCTGATAAGCGAACAGCCTTATGAAATTGATAAAAGCATTGAAATCATCGGTACGGTTATACTGGGGAAAAACGTATCCCTTCAAAAAGGGGTCAAGCTTAACAATGTTGTGATCGGAGACAACGTAACGATTGGGCAGACCGGCAAAATTCGCAATACGGTTATCTGGAATGATGTAAAAGTTGGCCGCAATGCAGTGATGGACGGTTGCGTAATCTGTAATAATAACGTTATCGGTAAAAACTTTTCCGCAAAAGCCGGATTGATATTGGCCGAAGGGTGCGAGATCGGTCAGATCGTCAATGTGGAAAAAGACGTCACGATATGGCCGGATAAGGTGATTGAAGACGCCTCGATCGTAAGCAACAGCGTTATTCTTGGGAGCAAATACAGAAATTCTATTTTTGAACACGGAAGGGTTGTTGGGAAGTCGAATGTGGAACTCACCTGTGAAATGGCGACCAAGCTGGGTGAAGCGTTCGGTTCCCAGCTTCCCGTCGGATCGACCATTGTCATCTCACGGGATAATGACAAAAACTCCCGTATGCTCAAGCGCGCGTTGTTGGGTGGACTGCTTTCAGCGGGTATTGATGTCATTGACTACAACGCAATTCCCTCAGCGGTATTGCGTTGCAGTCTCTCATCTCATCCTCAATATACGGGAGGGGTTCATCTACATCAGATGATTGACGATCCTACGAGCACCGTCATTACCTTTTTTAATCATGAAGCGCTGCGTATCAACCATGATGTGGCCAAAAAAGTAGAGAAGGCATTTTTTAAAGAAACATTCCGACGCGTTGATTATTCCCTGATCGGTCAAATCTATGAATCAGACCATAAGCAAGAGTATCTGACCTACAAAAACGGAATAAAAGAGTTGTTTCAGTCTCATATGTTTAAGTGCATCGACTGCCGTATTGCTGTTGATATGATGCATGGTATTTCATCAGAGGTCTTTCCGGATATCTTAAATGATTTGGGGGTAGACAATATCATGTTCAACGCTTTTCCCAATCAGCAGAGCTTGGCTAATATTCATACTCTCGCTAAGCGTACGAATGAAGATATGAGCTCCGTCATTAAAGCGCTTAAACTCAATGTCGGTTTTATCCTCTATCCGCATGGTCAGCGTTTGGATATTGTCTGTGACGATGGTCTTGTCCTTAGCAAGCAAACCGCTTTGTACGTTGTTCTGTCGCTTTTAGACATGGAAGCCAAAGCACTGAAGCATAAAAAGCGTGTATTTTTACCAACATGGGCGGCGGATATCGGTTATTTTTTCCATCTTAAGATTGATCGCGGACAGTACGCGAATTTCAAATCAGAAGAGATGAAAAAATATGATTTGATTGCTACGGGTGAGGGCAACTATGCTTTTACTGAGTTTGCTACCCACCGTGATTCGATGTTTGCGACGTTAAATATTCTTGAGCTGATTGTAAAGCACCGTGTCAATCTTTCTGCTATGATAGACGCGCTTCCAAGCTTTTATTATCACACTTTCCAAATAATGTGCACTCAGGCGCTGAAAGGAAAAATGATGCGCATGTTTTTGGAAGATGCCCACGAGAAAGAGTCCTCAACACTTGAAGGGGTCAAAATATGGTTCGATACGCATGACTGGATTTTGATGATCCCTGACCAGTACAACGACCATTTAAATCTGTATATTCAGGCTGAAACCGAGGAAAAAGGTGAAAAAATACATCAAACCTACCTTGCCAAAATTGACGAGTGGATGAAATTTTAATGGAAAATCGATCGCTTAACCTCTGTTTTTTCTGGCATATGCATCAGCCTGATTACAGGGGGAGCGATGGCGTCATGAAAATGCCGTGGGTGTTTCTCCACGCTATTAAAGATTACTATGAGATGCCGTGGCTATTGAGCGGTTATCCTGGGCTTAAAGCAACGTTCAACATTACTTGTCCGCTTATTGAACAGCTTAATCTTTACCGTGATCCATTGAAAAACGATTATTTTCTTTCCTTATTAAAGCCCCATCCATCAGAACTGGATGAAGCAAGTAAAGCGTGGTTAATCAAAATCTGCAAATCTACTCAATACGAGACGATGGTGAAACCCATAGCACGTTTTGCTGTACTGTATCAAAAAGAGCAGTTCTCCGATGACGAACTTATCGAGCTTGAGACCCTTTTTCTACTCTCTTGGTGCGGAAGCTATCTGCGACAGGAAAATAAACTGGTCAAAACGCTGATGCAAAAGGGAGCTGGGTTCACCCAAGCGGAAAAAACAGAACTGCTTTACAGTCTGTGAACCTTTGTAGAGACCATTTTGCCTTTTTACGCAACGTTACAAGACTCAGGGGTAATTTCAATTTCAACCACTCCCTATAACCATCCGATTCTGCCGTTATTGATCGATATCGACAATGCGAAGCGCGCCAATGCCCATACGACACTTCCGGAAAATCCGCTCTCGCTCAAAGAAGACGCCATTGAGCAAGTGGAGCGGGCGATTACGCTGTATGAAAAGACGTTTGGAAAGAAACCGACCGGTTTTTGGCCGGCAGAAGGGGCTGTGGATGAAGCGAGTCTTGCCATCTACAAAGAACATAATCTTCAGTGGATTGCAACCGATGAAGCCATTTTATTTAGATCACTGGCGCGCCAAGAACGCTGTGCTCTCTATAAGCCCTATAGGTTTAATGGAATAACGATAGGGTTTCGTGATCACGCGTTAAGCGATTTGATTGGATTTACCTACCGCTTCAAAGCTGCGCATGAGGCAACCGAGCATTTCCTTCATGCCCTTGAGCATATTGCCAAAGAGCAGGAAGATTCGACTGTTTTTGTTATTTTGGATGGTGAAAATGCATGGGAGTTTTTTGAGAATAATGGATATGATTTTTTTACAACCCTGTATAAAAATTTAGCAAAAACGCCCTGGTGTAAAGTAGTAACCATGGAGGAAATATCAAATTTCAAAAATGTTCCCACTCTTGGAAAACTCGCTCCCGGGAGTTGGATTAACGGAAATTTTGACACATGGTCCGGCCATAAAGAGAAGAATCGTGCGTGGGAGCTTATCTATCAAACGCGACGTGATGTTGATAATTTCTCAGGGGCAATATCCGCTGAAGTAGCCGAAAAAATCAAACACCATTTTTTGGCATCCGAGTGCAGTGACTGGTTTTGGTGGTATGGGGATGACCATGTGACCGAATTTGCGTACGAATCCGACAACCTATTTCGTGAACATTTGATTACTGTCTACCGTCTCCTTAAAATACAGCCGCCATT
>JAUPLR010000033.1 GCA_030836825.1 Campylobacterota bacterium | reverse complement strand
TCCAGAAGATGGTTTTAGCTTTAAACCCCACTCTTTAATCAGTCGTCAAATCCATAAACGTTATGTTCGGCACATCATCGGATGCAATTGGTCATGCTATAAAAAAGATTTCTTAAAAATCAACGGTTTTGATGAAACGTACAGCCTCCCCTCTGAAGGAGAAGATGTTGATCCGAGCTGGCGATTTCGTGGAATGGGAATAGAACTCAAATCATGCCGCAATAACGCGAATATTCTCCATCTCTACCATCCAAAACGCTTTAGCGCTATCGAAGGAGATGTGAACAAAGCAATCATGGAAGTACATCGTGCACAAAATGCGTTTTTTTGTAAGAATGGCCTAAAAAAGGTTTAAAAAAAAGTCTTATTATGTAACACCACAATTATCCGAGTTAGGTTTTAAATCAATGAGATAATAATCCTTTCTCTGCTATAAATCGTTTTTCCACTTTATTTTCAACCATCTTATTCCAGTAAAATGATCCTATGTCTCGTTCGTTATACGTGTGCCATAAATGAAACATATTGGCAATATTCTTACATGATTTAACCGTCAATCCACACGCACGAAAGCGCCAATCCAAATCTGTATCATCACTCAATGAAGTTTCCCCATACCCCTCATCAAATCCGTTTATTAAGATCATATCATCCCGAAAACAGGAAAAATTACACCCCAATAAACTTGTGTTACGTTTGCGCAATTTAGCTAATAATGGATAAAGCCATCCATTGGGGGAGAAATAAACTCCGTACTCGTATTTTGAGTTTTTTTCAAATGCCAATCCAATATATTTATATAGCCGTTTTTCAATATCAACGACATCAAGATGACTTTTTTTGATTTTTTTTGTCAACGCTTCAGACAAATTAACCCGTCTTCCAGAAAGGACACTCCCCTTCTCAGCCAATGCTACATGCGCTTCAATAAAAGTAGTATACGGGACACAATCTCCATCGATGAAGATAAGATACTCTCCGCTGCTTGCAATGATCCCATTATTTTGCGAGCGGGCTTTTCGGATACCGATATCCTCTTGAGTCGTGTGTTTAACATCCAGTCCTTTAATCGAGGTCACAAAATCTCTCATATCACTGTTTTCACCATCTTCAGCAATAACCACTTCAAAGCTTTTATAGGTTTGCCGCTTTAATGCATCGATAATCAGAGCAAGAGAACCTGCATCCTTATATACGGCAACAATAATGCTGACTTTCATAATTTCTCCAATACATATTCTAATCGCTCAAACTGCCTTTGACTCTCAAATACGTGTAAGGCTTTTTCTTTACCCTTTAAAGCATAGTTTCTTCGTAATTCACTATCCTCGTACAACAGTGCTAATTTATCCGTTAAATCATCCGCATCAAATGTCTTAAAAAGCACTCCGGTGACTCCATCATCGATAATCTCGAGAGGTCCGCCACTGTCACTGCCCATCACGCATACACCGCACATCATAGCCTCAATAAGAACCAGCCCGAAGGTTTCGTTCTCCGTTGCCAAGACCATGACATCACACAACTGCATCATTGTTTGTGCTTCACGCGTAAATCCGGTAAAAATAACCCTATCGCGCAAACCCCGCATAACGATCTCTTTTTGCAATATCCCCAGATACTCTTCGCTCATAGCGTGACCTATGATTAACGCTCGCGCATCGATTCCCCGCTTAATAAGCTTCTCAATTGCGTCGATGACTACCCACTGACCTTTTTGCGGTTCAATACGTCCGACGATTCCCACAGTAAACGAATCGGCTAATCCGAGCTGTTCTCGACGATCTTTTTTCTCTTCTTCAGAAATAATTGCGGGTTGTTCGGCACCAATGTAGAGTGTTTCAACTTTGGGGCGGATGGAAGCTGGAATAAACTTTTCAATTTGAGATTTAACTTGATGCGTGACAGCAAGCATCAAGTCGAGATTTCGATACAAAAAGCGATGATATACATCATCCTTAAAACGGGTCATTGTCATATGGCGCGACTGCACGACTTTGGGTTTTCGCTTTGATAATAGCTTCGCAATAACAGCTGTCGGAAGATCTTTGGTCCAATGTACATGCAAAACGTCAATGGCCTCATCATCAATAATGTGGGCTAGATCACGAGCTGTAAGCCATGCCAAAAAAACATTATGGCGCTTTAGTGTGAAATAACGGTACGTCGTATCATCATAGTAACTCTTCAGCTTCCCTTTTTCATTGATCACGCTGATGCATTCACCCTGCTCGCTCAAATAACGTGAAGCGCGCATCATATAAAGCTCCAGCCCTCCCAAATCGGGAGAGAGGCACAGTTCACCTACCTTTTTACCCACGCTTGCTCTTTTGTTCCAAATTCATCTCATAAAGCTTTATGTACTTGTAAAAATTGGTCGCCATGTGTGAAAAAGCAATAATAAGCCCAGCATATCCATCCAAAAAGCCTCGTTTGAGAATATAGGTGCGGAAAAAAGAGTACAGGCCATTAAAAAAAGCTTTGGCAGGAGAGGATGATTTTTTACCGGCA
>JAUPLR010000032.1 GCA_030836825.1 Campylobacterota bacterium | reverse complement strand
TGATGGATTTAGCGCTCGGACTTTGCATCAGAGTGTCGAGCAACTCAAGACCAATCGGGCCGACACCAACAATGACCACATTTTTACCCACAATTCCTTGTGCGATTTTCTCACTGTCTTTTTGGCTGCGAAACGTGGAGGCATTGGTAATGCCCTCAATATCAAACAGCGTTTTTGGGTTCGATCCTGTGGCGATGACCAGCTTATCATAAGCGAATACGGCGTGCGAACTTACAATACGTTTTGCAGAGGTATCGATGCTCATAATGGTCTGATTGAGTTCCAGACGCACTTTTGGATGCAGATCCAATGTGATCGACTCGACGCATTGGCTTTTATCCACAAGAGCGCACAGATGAATACGATCATAGGGAGGATGGGACTCATCCGAGACGATAAGCACCTCCGAAGAGGGAGATTTTTGCACTAGGGCATTGGCAAGATACACCGCAGATATTCCGCCCCCAACGATCACTGTGCGCACTGCATTCTCCTTTTTTAATAGCTTATCATTATGACATAAAAAAGGAGTATAGCATAGCCTTGTACGTATAAAAAACAACTAAATTACGCTACAATTCACAAGAACAATTTACATTACAAAAAAGTTACAAAATATGTACGATATGCTTAACCTTGCTCGTCAACCGATTATGAATTGTGAAGATACCGTTTTAGGATATGAATTCTTTTACCGCGATGCTCAGGGCAAGTGCAGTATTGATGATGCGCGTCATGCAACCAGCTGTGTCTTGGTAAATCTGCTCAATCAAATCGGTATTGCTTCGAGTTTTGGGGATACCCTCGCCTTTATCAACACCGATGGACCGTTGCTGCTCACAGACATCATCCGTACCCTCCCAAAAGAAAAAATTATTTTTGAACTAACCTCCGCCATGCGGCATACCGCAAAAATACATGAGGCCATACGCTACTATCACTCTCTTGGATACCGATTTGCGCTGGACAATGCCTCTTTTCATCCGGACTACTTGCAAGCATTCGGTCCGCTGTTTCCGTATATCGAATTTGCTAAATTTGATGTTACCCAAACCGACAATGAGCAGTTTGGCTATTTCCCAAACCCTTTTGGAAAAATGGCCCTTATCGCGTACAAAATAGAATTTTACGAGATACTAGAAGCGTATCAGCAATTCGGATTTCACTATTTTCAAGGCTTTTATTTCGCAAAACCTCATCTCATAACGCAAGGCCGCATTGATCCAAAATACGCGGAGGTTCTCTCCCTGTTTTCGCTCTTTCAGGTCGAAAATTCTGTCGAAGAAATTTACAATGCCTTTTTGCGCGAAAGCGCTCTATCTCTGCAACTCATACAGTTTCTTACCTCTACGCACCCCGAGCATATACGCGGTGCCTCATCGATCAAAGAGATGATAGAACGCATGGGTAAAAATGCCCTGTCTCAATGGCTGCTGCTCATCATCTATTCAAAATCGGGAACGATGTCTATGGACAAAGCGAACCAATACTCCACTTTTGCACAAGAGCGCGTAGTATCCATGCTCAAATTGCTTCACTTAGCCTCTCCTAGTCCCTCCTCCAAGCTCATCGAAGATGCACGGCTCATTGCTCTGCTGTCTTTATTGGAGGAGATTATGAATATTCCTCTGGAAAACACGTTGGATGCAATTAACCCCTCAAGCGATGTCAAAGACGCCCTTGTTAACACGTCAGGCCTACTGGGACGAGTCTACGCTGCGGTGCTCAAACTCGAGATCGGGGATACGACGACTGCCGCATTGTTACTAAAAACCTATGGCGTCTATCAAGATCAGTTGGTATGATATTTGCTTGATATAAAACATTACAGAACCTCTAACTTGGAGACCTCCATTTGCATCTAATCATCAAAGTGTCATTATGGACTCATACCAAAATTTAGCCTTACTCGAAAATCTCTATCGATTGAAGTCGTTGGGCTACAAATACGTCGATCCTATCAACCCCAATATTCCCAGCGTTGCTACCACACTGCCCTCCTCGCTCACCCAACTAAACGCCACCATAGCACAGTGCCATTTATGCGATCTGTCAAAATCACGGCGTCAAAGCATGAGCGGTTACGGCAGCCACAGCGCCTCGATCATGTTTGTTGATGCCTTTGTTTCAGCAGCCGAAGATGAGGGCAATAACTACTACGCAGGACGCTCAGGCACGATGTTACGCGACATGATCGAAAAGGTTCTGGAGCTCTCTATCGACGACGTCTTTATCACCCATGTCGTGAAGTGCAAACCCTTTGGCTTTCAAGCACCCTCTGCCAGCGAATGCAACAGCTGTTATCCGTACCTATCCCGTCAACTTGAGATGATAACCCCCTCCATCATCGTAGCACTGGGAAACGACGCTTACCGTATCTTGACCAATGGTGCCGAGGATTTTGATCACTTGCGCGGTCAGATGATCCCTTATGGGAATTCTCTATTAATCCCCGTTTATCACCCCACTTTTTTACTGCGGAACCCTTCCTATAAAAAAGACGCACTGCGCGATTTGCAGATTCTAAAAGGCGCCTTAAAATGAAATTTTTAATTTTAATTATGTCCTTTTTTATAATCACGGCAATGGGTATTGAGCAAAGCACTTTTACCCCCAAAGCAAAAATAGCATTGCTCAGCTCCCCTTCGGTTATAGGGCGCTATACGCAGTCTAGCTATAACGTTGCCTTAGCCACCTTTTTGGCTTCAAATCGTGAATTTGAGCTAATATCTTATACCATCAAAGACGAATCCGCCTCATCTCTCTCGTCGGTTTTTGAGCAGATGACCAATGACAAAATAGATGCCGTGCTTGCCCCATTGACACTTAGCGGTGTTAAAAACCTTTTAACACTCCCAACCGATAAACTCTTGTTTATCCCTACCGTTCACAAACGTGATGTCCAAAACGCTCCGGAAAATATCGTCTTCGGCGCCATCGATTATCAGGCACAAATCCAAGCGCTTGTCCCCTATATGACGACCTCTGTTGCCGTTTTTTACGACAACTCCGCTGTCGGAAATTCTCTGAGCACAGCAACACAGACACTCGCCCATGAATCTAAAAGAGGGGTTCGTTCACTCACCGCGTATGCCGTAGATGCCAAAGGCGCTGATATTGTCAAATACCTGAGCAAGCCCTCTGCTTTTTCAAAAAGAAGCATTGTGACCCATCTGCCGGTAGTAAAAACAGCGATGTTAACCGCGCATTTGACGTTTATAGGGGTAAAAGCCACCAATATTCTCTCAACCCAAATGAACTTTAACCCATCATTGCTCACTTTGACACAACTTTCTAACCGTAAAAACATGATCATAGCCAATTCGATCATCGAACAGGTCCCCTCCATCTATGAGTCCAATGCCCTGCTCAACAATGACCTCACCTTTGATTGGATCAACTACACTACCAGTGTCGGTGCTGATTATCTAATTTCACGCTTATACGGCTATGAACGCGCGTATTCGATGCGCATCGTGGATTCCCAAGTCATCTACCCCGTAGAGCTCATGTCTCCAAAAGAGTCAGGGTTTGAACCCTTTAAGGACAAACAGTAACCATGCTAGAAACCATAGAAATTTTCGCTCATTTAACCTCATCTCAACTTCAGCGCCTTGAGGCCATTTCGCTGTGCCGACATTACGACGAAGGTCAAATTATCTTTTACCAAGGCGATCAGAGTGAGTATTTTCATTTTGTGCTTGAAGGTAATGTTTCGGTGTATAAATCCAATGAAGCCGGAACACTCGAAGTTCATCGCTTCCATGGACCCTCTATGTTTGCAGAATTCGCGACGCTTCAAGCAATTCCTTTCCCCGCTAGCGCAGAGGCATTGTCCTCGTGCATAATCCTAAAACTTCACCGTGATCCATTCTTAAAACTCCTGCATGACGATGCGGGATTAAGCATCGCTCTCATAGCCTCTTTGATGAAAAAGATCAATTCCTTGCAGCGCGTCAATGACCAGCTCAGCGCCCCCGATGCCTTGGCTAAAATTGTACGCCTCATGATGGATAGACCCGAAGTCTTTCGAGATTTAAAAGGGGTAGACATCGCCAAAATAGCCGGAATTACCCCCGAAACCCTCTCTAGGATTCTCACAAGACTCAAAAAAAAGGGGTTAATTTCCTATAAACCCAGACAAGAATTTACCATTCTAAATGCAGCACACTTGCAAGAATTACGATAATTCTAACAGTAGAGGCAATATCTCCTACAGAGAAGATAGAAATATTTTTTCACTTTCCGGTATTTTCGATACATTTCCGGAAA
This sequence comes from Campylobacterota bacterium, assembly GCA_030836825.1. Lineage (GTDB taxonomy): Bacteria > Campylobacterota > Campylobacteria > Campylobacterales > Sulfurimonadaceae > Sulfuricurvum. The sequence continues at coordinate 561 of JAUPLR010000032.1, read as the reverse complement.
AGTTGATATAAACCAAAACAATACGCATTCTAAAAAGGGCTTCTTCACCACGAAAGACTTGCTGCAATAACGTAAAAGAGGCCTTCTTCAACTCGACGAGCGTTGTCTTAACGTCCAATACGTCACCAAACTTAGCACTCTTTAGATAATCCGCTTCTATATGTTTGGCAACAAAATGCCCCGCATCCAATATAGGAGAACGCCCCGCATCAAAAAAGAGCTGACTACGTGCCCGCTCGCAAAAGTTTAGGTAATTGGAATGATAAACGACTCCGCCGACGTCTGTGTCTTCGTAATATACCCTTATCTGCATGCTAAACCCCCTTGTTTACGGCATTTCAAAGCCGTTAAAAATAAAACGTTACCAAAAACGTCACCAAAATCTTTGAAACTTAAAGCTACTATTGAATCATTTTTTATGTATTTTACAAAAATTTGCTGTGAATAGCGGTTCAAAGATCAATGCGAAGACCAGATAGGCTATCAAAAAAAGCTTTTTAAAGGGTATAATTGGAAATATAATTACGATGAAATGGTTATTTTTAAAAGGATGTTTTAATG
>JAUPLR010000031.1 GCA_030836825.1 Campylobacterota bacterium | reverse complement strand
ATTCTCTTTTTCGGCAATCACAATCTCGGCATTTTTCCGCGCTGAGATATCCGTTCGTATCGCGATGTAGCTCACAGGCTTCCCACCCTCATCCAAAAACGGAACGACGGTTGTATCCACCCAGTACAGGTGTCCGTCTTTGGCGGTATTACACACTTCACCATGCCATATCTCACCCTGGCTTACCCTCTCGTACATCTCTTTCCAAAATTCTACCCCGTGAACTCCTGAGTTGATCAGTCGGTGATTCCTGCCAATCAATTCATCGCTTTTGTAGCCGCTGATCTCTTCAAATTTTGAGTTTACAAACGTTATTGTCCCCTTGACGTCAGTGATCGCGACAATCGAATGGGCATCGAGGGCGTATTTTTGCTCTTTGAGCTCATCGAGTGTTTTTTGGGCTTTTTGGGCGAGGTATTCAAGCTTTTCCGCGTCGTATTCTTGTTTTTGGATCAATGCGTTAAACACACTTCCAAATTCTCCGATCTCATCACCGGATTCTATACGAACTTGAACCCCTTTGACTCCGGAGAGGTACTTCTCGCTGGCCTCAGAGAGCGCCTTAATCGGTTTTACAATGCGCCGTGCGATGAACACCGAAAGCGCCACAATGATCAGAATGCTCAGCCCCATGATAAAGGCGATCTTTTGCGCCAAGGCATTGGGGGCTTCGTGCAGGACGCTTTCATCTACTTCGGTAATTTGAACCCAGTTAACCCCTAAAAACTCTATCGCATGGTGCTGTCCTAAAACTTTGTGCCCATCCGGTCCTTGATAAACAAAAGCATTTTCTCCCATGTCATGAGGATAAGCACCGAACAATCCATGCTCGTTGTACCACCTCCAAAATTGTTGACTTCCGACTCGGCGCTTGAGTATCTCTTCTTTGCCGGCAATCGGTGTTCGTACAAGCCCCTCATATCCTACGAGGTAATGGCGCATGCTGCCACCGCTCCTACTGCTAAATTTTTTAACCATGGTGTCAAGCTGGAGTTGCAGTGCCATAATCCCAACGATTTCACCTGCAGATCCACGCATAGGGAGACAAATGAAGCCTGCGATTGCTCCATTGCTGGGCGCATAATACTCCAAGTCTGAGAAATGGGCTTTTTTATCCCCCAATGCTGCCCGATACGCTTGCGCAAAACGGCTATTTTGATACGGTCCATTGATGAGATTGGTTCCCAAATCCGATTCTTTCATAACGGTAGAGAGAACATTGCCCTTCAAATCGATTAAAAACAAATCGTAGACATACTCGTATTTTTCACGAATGCGAACCAAATGATCGTCATGAAGGTCTAACAGTTTTTGATACTCCCCACTGCTCGTAAAATCCTGCAGTGGTTTTTTGCTTTGTTGCCATTTGTCTTCAAGTGTTTTGAGATACTGCTGTGTCGGTTCATTTTGCGACCACATATCCAGATTTTTATACGTTTGGTCAAACCAGCCGTTAATAAATTCAGCATTTGCCAAAGAAGTGTCTTCGAGTCTTTGGCGCTGCATCGTTTCGATGTCCGAAACGGCATTGTTATACGCATACCAAGAGACTCCTAACAAAGGGATGATCGCTATGAATAAAAACCATACCAACAAGGTTGACGCAATGGATTTTGGCAACCGCATCTTCATCGAATGAGATCCTTGATAGGAAATTGCATCGATTTTAGGCGTTGCGTGAGTTTAGCAGAGGGGGGAGAGGCAAACCATTGAACGTTGTACTTCATCGCAACAAACTGCGCATACGTCGGATTGCCAAAATACGGTTTGACTTTTTCGTAAAATTCTTTTGGGTCGGTTTCATACGCTTTCATTGCACGTTTGGCAGCATCACTGAGCTGATAAAACGTTTCTTTGTGGGTGCGATAGAGGTGAGAGGAAGCGTACACGGCATCAATTACCAAATAATTGTCATTTTTAGTGCTGGCGATTTCGTGAAACCCGTTTCTTTCTAAAATGAGATTATGCGGGTTGTACGTTACCAAAACCATCGGTGATGCTGCACCATCCGATTTCATTTTTACAATTTCATCTTGATCACGGGCATGAATACGCACGCGCTTTTTTGAGATATTATTATCAGCGATCCAGTAGTTCGCCATCTCCTCGTTGACGGTATCTGTTTCTAAATACAGGTCAATAACGTCACCGCTGTTGACCAACTCCTCATTCGTTTTGTTCGCCATAACAATATCCCCGCCAAAGGAGCGGTCATAATGGATAATCGGAACCAAATCGGGATGTGTTTTACGTTCACGAAAATACTCATGCTGGGTTGCGGTAAACATATCGGATGCACCTGATTCGTAAATATGAAGATTTTCTCCTATAGAGGGGGTTAAAATAAGCTGAACGTTCGCCTCTTCCAACCACCCTTTCGAATGAGCATAGTAAAAAGGAGCCAATCCTATCCATGTATCGACGGAAAGAACCAAAGGATCTTTCTGCGTCACCTCAGAGCACGATGAAAGCATCAACGCCGCAGCTATCAGCCCCATCATCCGTGACTTCATTTGTACCCTAGCCTACAACGCGTGGCTGTATCGTGATCGTATAGTTACCGCCCATGCTGGTCAACACAAACTTGTGTTTTTTGCAGTAGTTTTTTTCCATCCGCGCATGGAGCGCTTCGGCTTCTTCTTTTGCCTCTTGTGCCGTATCAAAACTCTGCGTATCGACTCCGCCATCACGTTTGAAACAGCTGCACCCATTTTTTACGTCTAATTTGTATCCCATCATAAACTCCTCTTTCTTGATTAATCATTAACGTAAATTTTCCAAATACTTCACCACAAATTCTAAAAATCTATTTTGTGTACAATAGGCATCGATTAATTCCCATCTTAGATTTTGCTCTGCATTGGCGATACAACCGACTACTTCATTTTTAAACTCCGGTAGATCACTTTGAACAACATCCCAAACTTCCTGGGAATCAACTCCAAAATAATTATGAATCAACAAATTTCTAAAATCTACAACAACTCTGTTTTCTTCTTTGATTATCTTGGCATCCAATAAATATTTCGTAGCTTCTCCTATAATCTCAAATTCCCGAATAACACTATCCCAAGCGTTAAACTCGTGCAAAAGCTGTTGGGAATTTTCAAATCTTTCAACGGTCTTTTCTATTTTTAGAATTGCCACCAATACATCAAATAAGAATAGTTCAATAGCTCTTTTAGACATGAATCATCTCATTTTCAATGCTTTTTTGAATAAATGGATTCATTGCACTGTATAAGCCTATGTCGATTTCTTTGTCTAATTGCTCACTTAAAAAGTTTTTAGCTTTGGCTACCAAAAAACCGTTCTTTCGCTCCATATCGAGAATTGCAATATCCACATCACTCATTCCATGCTCTTCGCCTCTAGCATATGAACCAAATACTGCTAATTCTTTAATTCCAAAAAGCAAAGACAACTGCGGCTTCAATTGTCTAATTGAGTCTATAACAGAAATTATTTGCATTTAGATTTCCTTTTCAGATTTTAAAAATCAAAAATATCGTCGAGATCTTCAGCCGCACCGCTATGGTCGGCATCGTCCATGGTCAAAATGCTCTCAATCGTTTGCGCATTGGCAATAATGGTATCGTCCATGTAGTGCACATGGGGAGTGCCCTCCACAAACACCATCCGTATCCAAGTGCTCAAATCGCGGCCAAAGGCGGCACACATCGGCGCCAAATCACCCGACTTTTGCATAAACAGACCGCTGTGGCTCATAATAGTCCGCCCCATAGCGGCCAAAGCTTTTCCGATGGAATAACTGTCGGTGTAGCCCGAACAAATGCGGCTGATGTTCTGGAGATTACCGCTGATCTCATTAACCTCATGACTCTCTATCTCACCGCCCACAACCAACATCAGCGAGTTGAGTTTCCCCACGTACTCCCTGAGATCCATCAAATCTTCCTCCTCCATGTAATCGTACACATGATACTCTTCACGCTCAGCCGTGTACACGGCGGCCGGTGTCTGCGGTTGGGCAGAGGCAATTACCGCAGTCGCTTCGGCTTCACGAACGGTAGGAACAGGCTCCAAAATGCGCGGATGCGGCAATCGAATGCAAAATTTTCCATTTTCAGTTTTATACTCCGTAACGTTTGGATTTTTAATCATGATCAGCTTAATAATTTTGGCATCAATGTTTTCTATGCCTGCGAGCGTAACGTACATGTACTCCGCCGATTCTTCGACGATAATCTGCAATTTTGCCCCAAATTTTAGCCCAACCGACGCCAACGCATACACCGTACGTATCGCATCGCTGAGCCCTTCACTGCGCTGGCTTGACTCCAACAGATAATATTCCCAAAACTCCGCGAGCTCATCCTCACTTTGAACATAAAAAAGAAATTTACGGCTAAAAACTTCTTGCGTAAACAAATTGGCCGCGCTTGGATTAAACTTTTTTAAACAGGCATTACGGGAATCAATCAAAGAAAAATAGGTCCCCAAACGTGCCATAAACACATCCTCGTTAACCGGCTTAAAAAGATAGTCCTCCGCGCCGTTGCGTAGCATTTGACGCTGATGATCCCCATCATCTACCGCAGACACGGCAACAATCATCGTCTTGGTATCCCGAGCCCGAATTCTGCGCGTTGCTTCAATCCCGTCCATCTCAGGCATCATAATATCCATCAAAATGAGATCAAAATGTTTATCTTCGCTCACCAAAGAAGCTTCCAAACCGTTCACCGCTTCTTGAATATCCAATACATCGTTGTTATCCTCGGCATAACCCTCTAAAAGCGCCCGCAACAGTATCCGATTGCTTTCGTTGTCATCAACGATCAATATTTTTTTCATAATCCAACACCTATTTTTTCTTATTATAGCCTACTTAGCAGTTCCTCGACAAAATAGCGGTAATCCTTGACCCCGCGCGAGCGCTCTTCGTCCAAAACAACGGGATTTCCCCCTTCAAACTGCTTGGCAAGCTTGATATCAACCCCGATTCCTGAAAACAGTTTCTCTTCGCCAAATTGGGTTTTTATTTTGCCGATTGCTTCGCGATGTTCGGGAATATGGGCATTGACCATAACGGGCAATATTCCGATTTCAGGCGTTTTTTGACTGTTTAGTGAGGCGTTTTGATAAATGGCGCGCATCATTTGTCCTACGGCAACGACACCCAGATGATGGGGGACAAAGGGGATCACCACGGCATCGGCAACTTCGAGGGCATTTTTGAGCAGTCCATCAAAAGTGGGAGGCGTATCGATAATCACGTAGTCGAAAAAATCGTGAATCATTTCACGGCGGAAACGGTTTTTGAGCACACCACGCAAATCTCCAAACTCATACACATCAAAAAATTCCTGCGCAGGAGAGAGGGTAAGCTGATCGTGTACCGTATGGACAAATGTCTCACTGAGGGTTTTACCTGTGAAAATAGAATGTGCGCCATTGTATTGCGACCCGACGCACCCCACACCCAGTGACGCATGTCCTTGGGTATCAAAATCAATGAGCAACACGGAACCAATCTTCGCCAATTCACACGCGAGATTGACCGACGTTGTTGTTTTGGCAGATCCGCCCTTACGATTGCTTACAACAATGGTCTTCACGTGTACCCCTTGGTTTTGTTACGCGCAATGCGCTTGGGTTACTTCAAACCCTTCGCACACTTTTTGATACAGTTTGATCTCATACCCATAAACGAACGTCGCACCGTACAATTTTTTATATCCTAAAATGAGCTGCAAAACCCCCAAGTGAATGTCGTCACACGCGGTAAAATCCACGTGTATCGGCGCGGGTGATGCCATCTGTAAGAAATCTCGCAATGGGACAATCTCATCCTCATACACAACTGCGCTAAACGTTACGGTGTTGTTTTCCATCCATGTTGCCATTATACCTTCTCCTTCACCGGTAAAGTCACCGATTTAATCACATTCACGAGCTTATTGTCCATCTCTATAACCCCGTCCATTTCCACAAAACACGTGTTCGCTTCAAGTCGATCAACCTGTTTGAGCGTGGAACAATCCAGATTTTTGATGTCCTCTATCTGATCTACTTTTATCCCAAAAAATGCCTCTTTGGTTTGATAGATAAGCAGTTTTTGGGATTTGCTTCCCGCACGCTCTTCAAAACGCTCCATCCCCATCATGGCACGAAAACTGACGACCTTAATCACACGATCTTCGTAGGACATCATCCCCTCAACCATGGGGTGCGCGTTAGGGATAGCGGTGACCGCGGGAACATGAATAATCCGCTGTATCGAAGCAACACCTAGAGCATAATAGCTATCCCCTACGGTGAAGACAATATAATCTTCCATCTTAATTCCTTTACTTAACTGGCGATACGATGATCACTTTTGAGTACCGCTGAGATTCCTAAAATTCCTATTGGGTCAATCGCCATGATGATTTGACCATTACCCAGCAATGCCGTACCGCTAAAGATAGGATGCTGTTCCATAATCCCCTCCAGTGGTTTTTGAACCACATCCAATTGTCCCAGCAACTCATTGACAACGACCGCGAGAAGATTCCCTTTGATGCTCAACACAACCACCGAAAGCGCCTTGTTTTCCAACGCATCTTCATCCAGCATGTTCTTCGCAAAAAGCAATGGAATGACTTCGCCACGCAGATAAATAAACGGTTCGTTTTGCAGATACTCGATTTGCGTATGATCGATTTTGACCGTTTCAGAAACCGAATCCATTGGGAATCCATAATGAACCCCACTCATCGTTACGTGCAACAGTGACGTAACCGCAAGCGATACAGGAATCGAGAGATAAATCGTTGTCCCTTGATTCGGTACGGTTTTGATACGAATATTTCCGCCGAACCCTTCGATCGATTTGCGTACCACGTCCATACCGACACCGCGTCCGCTGTATTCGCTGATCGTTTCTGCGGTAGAAAGCCCCGGCAGCATCACCAATGCCGCCTTTTCATCATCGCTCATTGCCTCAATGTGATCAAGGGTTAAGAGCTCTTTTTCCAGTACTTTTTGCACCACGCGATCGATGTTAATCCCTGCACCGTCATCGCGTATTTCGATGATGATCTTATCGGACTGCGCATAGGCGTTGAGCGTAATATGCCCTTCCGCATCCTTGCCTTTTTGGAGACGAATGTCCGGCATTTCAATCCCATGATCCAACGAGTTACGCATAATATGAATCATCGGATCCGCAAGCATTTCGATCATGTTTTTATCGAGCTTTGTTTCACCGCCCTCCATACTGAGCGTTACTCTTTTGTTCATATTTTTGGAGATATCGCGTACCAGTTTCGGATAGCGGTCAAACACATACGAAATCGGCAACATCCGCATCGACATAATCAAATCCTGTAATTGTTCCGCAAGGCGGTTGATAAAGGTGTATTTTTCCATGATAGCACGTTTGATCCCTTCCGCCGTCATTTTATGCACCCCGTCAGCCAAATACGGAAGGGAATTTTTCGCAACCAAAAGTTCACCGACAACGTTCATCAAATGGTCAATCGACTCTTGATCGACTTTGACCGTTTTACCGATGACCCCTTTTTTAGTGCCGACGGTCAGATTGTCCGATTCATCACGATCAACCGCACCCGATACGGCAGGAGCTTTAATCGCCTCAACGGGCGGTGCGTATGTCTCAACAACCGCAGAAGGCACTTGAACCACAGCTTCCGGCATAACAGGCGCTTCATACGCGCTAACCGGTTCAAAAACAGCCTCCGCTTGCTCCTGCTCACCGCTGATCTCGCAACGCAGCCATTCCACCACCGCTTCTTTGGATGCAAAATTATCCGGCATATCCTGAAGGTACGGCTTCAGATTGTTTTCTAAAAGAAAGACTACGCGCTGCATTGACGCATCATCGCCCACCATCTCCATCGTTTGGAGCTGCTGCGTTAAAATCGCTTTGAGCTGGATGCGCTCAGAATCATTCATCTCTATAACTTCGCTCACCGGCGTGGATACACTCGCAACCTTTTCAGAAGTTGGAACATCATTGATAACCGCGTTATACGCATACACATTCCCCTGAGGCAACTGTGCAAAAAATGATTTTAGATTTCCCAAATCGGCATCGGCAATCGTACTGAGCAGCTCATCCACACGTCGCAGCTGAAAACTTTGAAGGGTCTCTTTTCCGATCATCGGTAACGTATTGTTGATTTTTTCACTGATAGCAAAGCGGTTCAAACCATCGATTGCGACACTGCATTCACCGGAAAGTTCTTTGAGTACATCCAATGCGTGACCACTTTGCCCTTCGTTAATTTGCAACAGCGTTACAACATCCAGCGGTATAAACGTTAGCTCATCAATGAAGTTAAACAAGGCATCGCTAATCTCATCGTACGTTGCATAAACGAACGCCGTCATGCTCAAACGCAGTAACAACCCTTCTGGATCATCAAATCCGGACAAAAGGGCTTTTGAGGCATTTTCCCCCATGCAGGAGTGAATCCCCAATACTTTGTCCCCGATAAGTGAAAGGGTATACACCGGATCGTTCCCGTACACCATGCACGATTCATCCAAATCAAAAACAATCGCATACAGCTGTTCTTTCGCGCAAAAATCTTCATCAATTTCGCCCAGTTTAAACGGAATTGTTTGCCAATACTGTCGTAAAAAGGGCATCGGAATATTGACCACACGCCCAACATCGTTTGCCAATCGAAACGGACACGACCATGCTTGCACCTCAATCGTTTTGCCCATTAATGCGCTGAGTTCTTGCGCTATTTCATCAATACGTGATTCATCCGCTTCGACAATGTCCCCGCACTCCTCGGCAGCTTCGATGAGATTAACCACCTCATCAAAAGCATTAAACAGCGATTCAACCATAACGGGCCTAAATTCAAGTTTTCCCGAACGCAACAAATCCAGCAAATCTTCGGCATGATGCGTAATGCGTTTGACGGCTTCAAACCCTACGATTCCTGATCCTCCCTTGAGCGTATGTGCCGCACGAAAAACCGAGTTTAGCAACTCGGGATCATCGCCTCCAATGTGTTCAATGTTTTGATCAATAAACGCCAAATTCTCTCTGGCTTCCAATAAAAATTGTTCGAGTAGCGGATTCATCCTGTTTCCTTGATTTAAACTTTTAACAAGAGCTGAAGATACCCTTTGAGAGCATCGGGCTTAATCGGTTTGGTTTCAAAAAGATTCGCACCGACCTTGAACGCTTCGAGCTGATCGGTTGCCGCCACTTGCGTTGTGATCATAATCACCGGAGTAAAACGGCGTGCAGGTTGCTTGCGCAATTCACTCACAAACGAATATCCGTCCATAACCGGCATGTTGACGTCTACGAGATACAAATCCACATTGTTATCCAGTGATTTTTCGAGCGCTTCCATGCCGTTCTCTGCTTCGAGCACTTCTACGCCCAAATCTTTGAGTATTGAGCCGTGATAGCTCCGTACTGTTTTTGAATCGTCTACTACCATTACTGTTGCCATCACCATGCTCCTAAAAAAACTCTATTCCGTCTTCATCGTCTTCACGATTTACTTTTCCGCTAAATGCGCTGTGTTTTTCTTTTGCTTTCTCTAGCGCACAAGTTAATTTACCCTGCATCTTTTCGATACTTTGTGCCGCGGTTTGATCATCGTGACGAAACACGTGCATAAAATGCTGCATCTGCTCTTGCGCACTCTCTATTGCTTCGATTGTGGCGTTCAACTGCTGTGCAACAATGTCTTGATACTGCATTGCTTCGAGCGTTTCATCGTCCAATGTCATCTTGTTTTTTTCGATAAACCGTACCATACGAAGCTGTGCTTCTCGGGTTAAAACAATTGTTTCATACTCAACGGTTTTGATGTGTTCCAGCAATCCATCGAGTGTCTGTAAAAATTGCATTTTACAGGCTTATGCTAAACGCAATACTCTGGAAATTGCCTGCTTTAGCTGTGCCGGATTAAAGGGTTTAACCACCCATCCCGTCAAACCCAAAGCTTTTCCTTGCGCTTTTAGCTCATCGCGGGTTTCCGTTGTGAGCATCAAAACAGGGGTGCGTGCCGTACTCGCATTTGCGCGAACACCCTGCAAAAACTCAAACCCGTTCATGACCGGCATGTTCATATCGGTGATAATCAAATCCGGAACCATGCCGCCTTTAATCTCATTCAATGCATCTACTGCGGACAAGTATTGCTTAACGGTAATGGGCATCGAATCGGTAACCATCCGTGTGGAAGCTAAAGCGGTTTCGCTGTCGTCGACAAATATTACTAATGGCATAGTGTTCTCCTATTTTTGATAAATTAATGTGGAATCGATTTTTTTCGCCTTAAACACCGAGGTGATACGGCTCATATACTCAGCATGACCCAATAAAACATAACCGCCGGTGTTAAGCATATCGTAAAAGGTCATTGCAACTTCTTTTCGGCTGGCATCATCAAAATAGATAAGCATATTTCGTGAAAAAATAACGTCAAACTTTCCCAATTTACGCATGTCTGCACGATCAAAGATATTGGAAAGTTTAAAATCCACCGTTCCCACCAAATCGTCGATGAGCTCATAGCCTAACGGCTTTTTTTTGAAATACTTTGCCAATACTCCCGCTGGTATCGCATGAACGGCGCGCTCTGAATACTTGCCGAGCTTGGCTTTTTCAATGACCGTGCTGTCAATGTCAATGCCCACAATTTCGATATCGCGCTCTTCAACGATCCGCCCCTCTTCGAGGATATGCAAAATCATCGAATACGGCTCTTCCCCCGTCGAACTGGGTGCGGAAAGAATCCGCAACGACTGTCCTTTTGGTTTGGACGCATGCAATTCCGGCAAGATACGATTCACCAACACCTCGAACTGCTCTTTTTCTCGATAAAAATAGGTCTCATTGACGGTCATTCCGTTGACCAGTGCTTGAAACTCCGCCCCGTCTTTGTCTTCAAATCGTAAGGTGAAAAAGTATTTACGAAAAGAATCCGCACCAATGACCTTGCATCGGGCGCCTATGTACTTTGAAAGCTTATCAAAGTGCTTATCAAACTCTAAATGAATCCCCGTCTTACGGTAAATATAGTCGGTCATCTTGTAGAAGTTTTCTTCCGATAAAAGGGCTTCCACTCAATTACCCCCGTATCCCGCGAATGGCATTGTCAATGGCAAAAGCAGCATACGCATCCTGAAATCTATTTTTAAGCGTCTCGAGCAAAGGGATGTCTGCTTCTTCCCCGATCTCTGCTATATAATCTACCGCCGTCATCGCCACATTGATGTCCGACTCTTTTTCGAGCAATTCAATGAGCATCTCTCTGGATTGGGCAAAATTCACATCTCCCAAAACGTTGATCGCAAAGATACGCAAATCGCGATCCTCTCCGATGAGGAATTTAACGATGTAATATTTAATCGCATCGCCATAGCTTTGCAACGTGGTAATGCCCAAATTACGAATATACGCATTGCGCACTTTAAGCAGTCCCATGATTGACTCGATCGGCGCACGTGCCCCATCCATTTTTGCTAGAGTCGAGGCAATTTTAGACGCCATATCTTTGTGAACGTACGGATTGTCTATCAAAAGTTTGACCAACGCTTCTCCGCCATGATCGAACATTTCAATTTGCTCGATCGCGTAGCCCTGCTCATCAAACTTCCCCTCGTTGGCGTGATAGTAAGCTATTGCCTCTTCAAGCGTTGAAAATTGCGGAAATTCTTCGATAACCTGCTCGATGTGTTTTTTTACCAGTGCCATCACTCATCCTTAGCGTAATGTTTGAAGCGCTCTTACGATTTTCGGGAAAGGGAGCTGTTGAGACACTCCCCCGCGATCGTATGCTTCTTTGGGCATTCCGTATACGGTTGCCGTCTCTTCACTCTCACCGATAGTAAATCCGCCTGCTTGTTTGACCTTTACCATCCCATTGGCTCCATCATCCCCGATTCCGGTCAACAACACACCCGTAATCTGATCCCCTTCAAAGACTTTGAGAGCACTCTCAAACATTTCATCCACGCTGGGTTGGAAAAAACGTCCCCCTTTTATTTTCTCTTCTCGGATGACGACTCTACCGGTCACTTTTTTGCCAAAATGCAGGTGAACCCCGCCGCGCGCGAGATAGATATTGCCCGGATACAATTCCATGTGATCCCGTGATTCGATAACGGGCAACGCACTGTTTTTGTCCAAGCGTGTCGCAAAGGCTGCGGTGAACTGTTCGGGCATATGCTGCACAATGCACACCGCATAGCCAAACGATGCGGGCAATGCGGTACATATTTGCTCAATCAACCCAGGACCGCCGGTTGAAGCCCCGATGAGCAGGATTTTTGTTACATCGGCATTGGACTTATGTTCTGCGCGCAATGCGTCACGCATACTTTGGGGACGTTCACGAACCACACTGCGTCGCACAACGCTCTTGAGACGTCGCGGCGGAATACGGCTCAGTGATTTGACCTTTTGCACTATGTCTTCTGAATTCTCATTACGCCCTACGTTCATCGTTCCGGGTTTAGAGATGTAATCTACCGCCCCTGCGTCAAGCGCTTCCATCGTAATTTTTGCACTCTCCGTTGTAAGAGAACTGATCATCAAAATCGGGGTTGGACGCGCTTCCATGATTTTTCGCACTGCCGTGACACCGTCCATGATCGGCATATTGATATCCATCGTAATGACATCGTATTGACTGGCAAGCGCTTTTTCAACCGCTTCGGCACCGTTGCGCGCCGTCTCGATCTCAAATCCAAGCTCTGCCACAATCTCGGTTATCTGCTTTCGTACCAATGCCGAGTCGTCTGCTATGAGCAATCTTTTCACGCTGCCCCTTTTAAGAGTTGGGAAACATCACGTTTAAACAACAATACCAACCGTTTTCCTTCCTCCAAATGAATTACGTTTGAAAAAAGCCCATCCGAACTCTCTTCTTGGCGCATTTGAGCCGGATCAACCGAAAGCACATCCGTCACCGTGTTTACAAAAAATCCGATACGCCCTTTTTGCGCGTGACAAATAATAATCTTTTGATCGCTTCGAGTCGAGGCAGTGATCCCCAAACACTTACTCAAAGAACCGATGGTTACAATCTGCCCCCGTATATTGATGATTCCATCCACCCTATCTGCTGCATTTGCCACAGGCGTAACAGGAGTCATATCAATAATTTCCGCCACCTCTTCGATGCTAAAAGCATACTCTTCGTTTCCGAGTTT
>JAUPLR010000030.1 GCA_030836825.1 Campylobacterota bacterium | reverse complement strand
CTCCTTTGTGTGTAGATAGGTGAGCAGGTTTGTTTGCGGAACATCAACAACACAGGATGAACCTTTAATATGCGATGCCATAGTCATTGATGTAAAGCCACCGGCAGATGCGCCAATAAAGATTATATTACTGGATTCAATACCACTTAAGAAAGCAAGTTTTTTAATGATCTTAGCCATTGTCTTGGTGTAGTCATGCTCTTTTGTTCCAATAAACCATCCAGCCTCAAGCTCTTTGCTGAGATAAAGGGTGGGGTCATTTAATACGATAACAGAATGTTCAATCTCCCTGCTCCAAGACCAACGTCTAAAAACAGGTAAGGAGACCGAATCCTGCATTAAAGCACTTTGTCCGAATACAACTAACGTGTCTGCGGTTTTCTTAAAATTACAAAAAATGTCAAAATGAACGCCATTCTCTGTGATCCTGTATGCATATTCCTTATTGAAGTCAACCTCTAAATACTCAATGCCGTTAAAAGTTTTTTGGATTGCGTTATATTTTCCGTCTTTTTTTGCGATCAAACCGGTCCCGTTTTGTTTAGCCAAAAGCTGACCAAGACGACTCATCACTATTCGTTTAAACTCATTAGGTTTGATATCCCCACTTGTTTTGATGTGGGCAAAATACATATCATCTTCAAGTCTTACAAACCCACCCTCACTTAAAGCTAATAAAAAATAACACTGGGAACTGCGGAATATGTTCTTTATAGTGGAAAACAACAAAATCGAATTGTTTATCTCATTTATTGTATCGCTGTCACAAGAGATGAAGTTAACACTCCTAACAAAGAGAAGTCGTTTTCCTTTCGTGCTTTCAGGCTCCACTTGGTACAAATTCTCTAGCTTTTTAGAAATTTCTGCATGAGCTCCATAAAATACGCCAAGAGTGAAGCGCGGCTCATCTTTCTCAAGACTCGCAAGACTCTCCTCAACAGCACCTCCATGCGGGTCGACACCTATTATCATGTCAACCTGCAAAGACGGATCAAAGACTCTGTATTCAAGCATTTGGGCCTCCGCATGTAAGAGAACGCTTTGCTGCAGGGCAAAAGTTTGAGATTCCAATTTGAAGTAGTTCAAGCGTCTTTTCTTTTGACAATGGGAAATGACCCCCTTTCAGTAAATGATTACGGTTATTTGTCATGATAATCATCTTTGATTCTCTAGTAGATGGGATTTCTGCCATGACTTCCATGGTGCCACGTATAAATTCACCAAATTGTGTAGTGATTTCTCCAGCTGTCATATCGTGAGTGTTTTGACTTATCACCATATTGGGAACACATCGATTGATACGAAAAGATTCAACAGCCTTCAGTCTTGCCTTGTATTTACTGAACACCACATCAAGGTCAGTCTCATCAAGAGCGACACGGTAAAGAGTATTCATATAGTTTTTATAAAAATATCGCGTTACATCCGTTTGAGCAATATCCACAACTGCGCTCGAACATGGTATAAATGAGGCCATGATAAGAGAAGTAAGCCCACCAGCGGATGCTCCAAGGAAGATGATATTTTCATTTGAAATCTCCATTTCCTTCGCCATGTCCTTAATAATTAGGGCTGTCGTCTCAGCGTAATGATTTTTGCTATCACCAACAAACCATCCAGCCAGTAACTCTTCACCAAGATACAATGTAGGGTCATTAATCACCAAAGAAGAATGCGGAATATCTCTCCCCCAAGACCAACGACGGAATACAGGAAGCTCTACTTTTCCTTGGTCAAGGGCGCTTTGCCCAAACACAACGAGGATTTTTGACTCTTTTTTGAAGTTTGAAAACATCTCAAAACAAACATCATGCCTGGTGATACTATAAATATTCTCACTACCATAGACGATCGGAACCGGTTGTCCATCGGCAACATGAATAGTTTCGGCGGAAATCTTTCGTCCTTTTGTTACATAAAGAGCAGATCCCTCCTTTTGCTCAAGAAAGATTTGACTAATTCGACTCATAACCACGCGCTTGAACATATTTGGCCCGTCCGTGTCAACTACCTTTGTCCATGCATAAAACATACCTTCTGGAACCATGGGACGGATAATTATGTCTGTAGTAAAAAAGAAAAGGATGTTCCCTCCAAAAGCTTTCTTTAACTCTATAAAAGCGGCTACGGATTCACGAACTTCATCTTCAATGTTGGCGCCGGTTTCCAAGACATTTACGCTTCTTACAAACATGATTCGTTTTCCACTCAAAGTCTCAATGAGGGTGCTGTCTAAGATTATCTCTTGAACTGTTTTTAACAAATCAGAAGTTCCACACTCATACAAGCCGAAGCAATAAGGGGGCGTCTCCTTTTCAAGGCTTTCCATTGAGCGCCTGACTGTTGAGTCTAGGTCTAAACCAACAACACCATCAATCTGAACGCTTCGGTCGTAAATTCGGTATTGAAGTTCTACACTCACTTTTGAGCCTTAATCTTGAAAACCACTCTTCTTAGGGAAGTTTCAATTCCGATCCGCAAGCTCTCCTCATCGTTTGTAGCTGAATTAGAAAGAGCAAGCTTTGAATAGGAAGTCCAAGCAAACTTATCGTTGTATAGCCATGCGCACATTTGTGCAAATTCCTGCGGTGAAGTGACACAGACACCGCTGCGACCCACGTATTCGCTAAGTGATTGAGGCATTGGCCGATATACAACAGGCGTACCGACAAACTGCGCTTCTGTTGGAGTCATCTCAAATGTGGTTATTGTATTGAGACAGACAAAAAGACGTCTTCCTGCAACCCAATCCAAAAACCCCTCTTTCATATAGGGTATAGCTTCGATGCCAGGGATATTCTCGCTTCCGCCATATTGCTTAAAGGCATATAGTTTAACATGAGGAAGTAGCTTTTTGCACTCAGCAATGTATGGGCGAATGTCGATCCCGGTAATATCAAGATTGCAGAGTTTTGCTGCATCGCCAAGGACAATGCCTTCTCTTTCATCAAACTCAGGTAGACTCAACAGTCTATAATCGCCAGTGATCGTTTTTGGCATAGGAACAATAAAATCACTAATCTGAGAAAGAGCAGAATCACTTAATGCTACGTCGGTAAATGTCATAAGATACACAGGCGGCAATTCCTGATCTGAGTTATATTGCAAAATACGATCAACAATCTCAGCACTTCGCTCTCTTTTGGTATTGTATGAAAGATTTACAAGAACCGGGATTCCAGACTCACGGATAGCCTTGATCTTTTGGTCTGCATGCTCGAAGTCTGGTCGATTTGGATCACCAGGGTAGATAATCGCAGCATCGGCTCCTTTTGGAGGAAGAAATCCCTCTGCTTGACTATCACAAGATACCACGGAATGCCCAAGCTCTTCAAGGGCAGACTTTATAAGATGGTTAGACTTGTAGATTCCACCTTTTGAAAAGGTATCAAAGCGCCCTATCA
>JAUPLR010000029.1 GCA_030836825.1 Campylobacterota bacterium | reverse complement strand
TCCCGCTCCTTTTCCTCTTTGTAGAGGTAAACGTCATTACGGTAGACAATGAGGATAATATCGGCATCCTGCTCAATCGATCCCGATTCGCGAATGTCACTGAGCATAGGACGTTTATCGGAACGTGATTCAAGAGAACGGTTCAGCTGCGAGAGAGCAACGATGGGGATTTCCAACTCCCTAGCAAGCATTTTCAGACCACGTGAAATTTCACTCACTTCTAAATGACGATCCTTGCCCCCTACGCCACTCATAATCTGGAGATAGTCGATGACGGCGAGTTCAATTTCGGGATGGCGGCTTTTGAGCTTACGCAATTTTGAGCGCAATTGATTGATGTTCAAAGAACCGTGATCGTCCACAAAAAGCTTGCTGTGCTTCATCTTGTCCACCGCATCGTTCAACCGCTTGTATTCTTCGGGATTCATATCCCCCAAACGCAAGCGCTGCAACTGTATGGAGGTTTGGACACTCAAAAGTCGCAGCATCAATTGTTCGGCAGGCATTTCCAGAGAGAAAAAGGCAACCCCTTTTCCTTTTTGGAGCAAGTTTTGAATCATATTGAGGGCAAAGGATGTTTTTCCCATCGCAGGACGTGCCGCAACGATAACGAGATCCCCTTTTCCAAATCCAGTGGTCATTTTGTTCAGCTCGGCAAAGCCCGTATCCACACCGACCAAAACGGCATCCCCACGTTCACGCATCTCTTGGATGTATGCCATCGTATCTTCGGTAATCTTTGGAGCATCTTTAAAATCGGTCGCTTGTGAACTTTGGGTGATTTCATAGAGCTTTTTTTCCACCAAATCGACCACATCCGCTCCGCAGAGATCTTCGCTCATCGTAACACGCTTGATTTCTGTCGTGAGGGTGAGCAAATGACGCTTCATTGCCTTGTCTTTTATCTCTTGGACATAGGCGGTTGTGTTGGAAATCGGATTGGCAGTGAGAATATCGACCATCACCCGTTCGTCGAACTTTTGGCGACCCGTTAGCTCTTTTTTGACAAACTCCTCATCGATGGGAAGATCACGATGCGCCAGCGAGAGCATCGAGCGAAAAATCTCCTGATGCGCCGCGAGGTAAAAATCATCCGGCGCCAATACCGCTTCAAACTCATCAAACTGTGCCGGATCGAAAATGATAGAGCTCAAAACCGAGCGTTCAAAGGCTAAATTGTAAAGCGATTCTTCCACTTTAGTCCTCTTCCCTAGCCATTTTTTCGACCTCTGTTACAAAACGATCGACCAACTCATCTTCGCTCAGTCGTGCCACTACTTCCCCTTTGACCATAACCAACCCTGCCCCTTTGCCATAGGCGATGGCCACATCGGCATGCTTTGCTTCACCGATGGCATTGACCACGCATCCCATTACCGAAATATCCAGCGGTTTTTTAATGTGTTTTGTCCGCTCTTCGATCACCGCCACCGCAGAGACTAAATCCGCTTCGATACGCCCGCACGTAGGGCAGGAGATGATATTCACCCCCTCTTTTGCCGCGCCGCTGTCTTTGAGTATCGCACGTCCTACTTTGATCTCTTCTTCCAGTTCTCCCGTGATCGAAACACGCATCGTGTCACCGATGCCATCGAGCAACAGCGCCCCAAGACCGATCGCACTTTTGATCGTCGCGTGAAAAATCGTCCCCGCTTCCGTCACACCCAGATGAAACGGGTAATCATTTTTCGGACGCAGCAATCGATAGGCTTCTACGGTACGCTGTACGTCACTGGCTTTAAGGGAGACTTTGATGTCGGTAAACCCTAAATCTTCGAGGAATTTGATGTTGTACTCCGCTGAGGCCACCATCCCCTGTGCCGTCTGTCCGTAACGCTGTTCAAACTCTTTTTCCAAACTTCCCGCATTCACCCCGATGCGAATAGGGATATGTCTCTCCTGACACGCTTTAACAATCTCTTTGATACGCGCTTTTTCACCGATGTTACCGGGATTAAAACGGATACAGTCCACCACTTCGGCGGCGATGAGGGCAAGTTTGTAGTTGAAGTGAATATCGGCAACGAGGGGAAGCGAAATTTGTTCTTTGATCGCTTTGAGCGCCAACGCATCGGCTTCTTCAGGTACCGCCACACGCACGATGTCACACCCTGCAAAATGAAGACGATTGATCTGCTCAACGGTTGCGGCAATATCTGAGGTACGCGAATAGGTCATCGACTGTACCGATATAGGAGCATCACCACCAACAGCGACATTTCCGACGTAAATTTTCCGGGTTGGGTATCGTGTTATCATAGAGTGATTGTAGCTTGTTGGACGTTAATTTTACGTAAACTCTATGGGGTCCATATCAATCTCACACAGGGGAGACTTGACCAACTTAATAGCACGGATAAGTTCGGTACTTTTGTCACTGCGCAATAAAATTTGGAAGCGGTATTTACCCCCGATTTTCTCGATGGGCGAGGCCCCAAATCCGACCACTTCGATCGTTGCAATGCTCATTAATCTCCCACTTGCTTCTTCCATTACCGCTTTTGCTTTGAGTCCGTTTGCATGCGAAAACAACAATCGGGCTAATTTTTTGCTTGGCGGATATTTTCCCTCTCGCAAACGCAGTTCACTTTGCAAAAACACTTCGTAATCGTCCAAATAGGCTCTGAAGAAAGATTCATTAAAACTCTGTACAATGACCGTAGAATCTTCCTTGCGCCCGCTGCGCCCCGCGATTTGTATGAGCAACGAGAGTGCTTTTTCTCTCGAACGATAATCCGCTTGCGCCAATAGATTATCGATTCCCATCACGACGGCAAGGGTAATATCATG
>JAUPLR010000003.1 GCA_030836825.1 Campylobacterota bacterium | reverse complement strand
GACAAAATTACCGTTATGGTAATCGGACACTACAATGAGCGTCCAAAAATTTCGTATAAAAAAGTACTTGAGCAAGAAAAAACGTTGGCATTTATCAATGCCCATAAAGAAGACTTTGAGTCGGTTGTGATCGAAGCATTGGTTACCAAGAAGAACAAAGGCGGCTATCTTTTAGAAGCGGATGATGTTCATTTTTTCCTTCCTCGCTCACTCGCGGCGTTCAAAGATACGGATCAGGTTGTGGGTAAGACCATTAAGGCGCAAGTAGTAAAAGTGGATCCGACTGAAGCGTCCATCGTTGTTTCTCGCCGCAAGTTGTTTAACGATGAGCGCAAGCGTAAAAAAGAAGTGATTGACGCATTGATGGAAGAGGGTAAGGTTATCCAAGGTACCATCAAGAAAATCACGAGTTACGGTATGTTTGTGGATGCCGGCGGGATTGACGGGTTGGTTCATTACAATGAAATCAGCTACAAAGGTCCGGTTAATCCGTCTAAATTGTACAAAGAGGGCGATGTCGTTAACGTAAAAGCAATCGCATACGATAAAGAAAAACGTCATCTTTCTCTTTCCATTAAAGCGGTTCAGTCCGATCCATGGAAAGAAGTGGAAGAAGCATTGGACGAGGGTGATACCATTACCGTTACCGTCAGCAACATCGAACCGTATGGGGTTTTTGTTGATTTGGGCAATGATATCGAAGGCTTTTTGCACATCTCTGAGATCACATGGGATAAAAACATCAAGCACCCAAAAGATTATCTCACTATGGGACAAGAAATTGACGTAGAGGTGATTGAAATCAACTCTAACACCCATAAATTGCGCGTATCGTACAAGCGTCTTCAGCCAAAACCTTTTGAAGAGTTTATGAAGAAAACCAAAGAGGGTGATGTCGTTAAAGGTACGGTTACTTCTTTGACCGATTTCGGTGCATTTATCAAAATTAACGGTGTTGAAGGATTGTTGCACAATCAAGACCTTTCGTGGGATAAAAATGCAAAATGTAAAGAAACCCTAAAAGTGGGCGATGAAATCGACGTTAAAGTTGCGAAAATCAATGCTGACGATGAGAAAATTTCATTGAACCGCAAAGCCCTAGAAGAGAGTCTGATCGATAAATTTGCCGTTAATCATAAAATGAATGAAGTAGTAAGCGCAACGGTTCGCGATATTAAAGATTTCGGCGTATTTGTTTCATTGGAAGGCGGCGTTGACGCATTGATCCGTAATGAAGACTTAGCCCCTATGGAGCCGGAAGAATTGCAAGTTGGTCAAGTTATCGATGCGGTTATCATGGTCATTGATCCAAAGCGTGACCGTATTCGTCTTTCTGTCCGTAAATTAGAGCGTATCAAAGATCAAGAGATACTCAATGAAATCAATGATAATGATTCACACAGTCTTGGTGATTTGATTAAAGATAAATTAAAATAATTTTTGATGCGACGATTCGCTTATTGGCTCTTTCCCTTAATAGCCATAATGGTAGCGATCTTTATTGTCGTATTTATGATTGATATTAATCCTGCCGCACCTACCTTGCAGCGGGATACTGCTTTGGATGAGACTGCACAGCCAACTAGCGCAGAGGACTCACCTGGTTGGATCAAACATTTTAAGGTAAAACGTGAAAAAGAGTATGTTTACCCTGTTAACGAAGTGACTATTGCCTTAGATGATAATGAGAGTTTGAGTAAAGCCAAGCGTTATCATTTAGTTGTTCCTTTGAAAGATTCTTATGAGTTTTTTTGTCTTAAACAAGAACTTAAAGAGAATAATCTCCCCTACCTCTTGAATCAAGATGGGGGGTCTATGACCGTACTGATAGATTCAACTGATCGTAACAAGCTAGCTGCCCTTGTAGTAAAACTAAAAACCTATCAAATTTCGGCGACTCTTTCGTCGCTCAAAGAGGATCAAACCTATGGAAAAATTTAAAATTGTCGTTTGTGATCACATTCACGAAGAGGGTCTCAATCTCCTACGCTCAGATGATCAAATTGAGATGATTTTTGCAGCGGACATGGATAAAACAGCATTATTGGACGTTGTTGCTACCGCCGATGTTGCCATTACCCGTAGCTCAACGGATGTGGATGACAAGTTTATTCAAGCGGCGCGTGGCAAACTAAAAGCCGTTGTACGTGCAGGTGTCGGTGTTGACAATGTCGATATTCCTGGATGTTCAAAAGAGGGCATTATCGTCATGAACGTTCCTACGGCGAATACCATTGCCGCGGTGGAATTAACCATGACACACATGTTATCGTGTATGCGTATGTTCCCCTATTCCCATGATCACTTGAAAAATCAACGTGTCTGGAAGCGTGAAAAGTGGTATGGCTATGAGCTCAAGGGCAAAAAGCTGGGTGTCATCGGTTTTGGTAACATCGGTAGCCGTGTGGGTATTCGTTCCAAGGCATTTGAGATGGAAGTTATCGCGTATGACCCGTACATTCATTCTTCAAAAGCAACGGATTTAGGCGCTAAATATACGACGAATTTTCAAGATATTTTGGACTGCGATATTATCACGATTCATACGCCTAAAAATAAAGAAACCGTCGGAATGATTGGTGCAGAAGAAATTGCCAAGATGAAAGACGGCGTGGTTCTCATTAACTGTGCGCGTGGCGGATTGTATGATGAAGAGGCTCTTTATGAAGGGCTAAAATCACGTAAAATTCGTTTTGCGGGGATTGATGTATTTAACAAAGAGCCGGCAACGGATCATAAGCTTTTGGATTTGGATAATATCTGTGTTTCTCCGCATTTGGGCGCCAATACGTTTGAATCACAGCTGAATATTGCATTAGAAGCGGCACAGCAAGCGATTGAAGCGGCAAAGGGGATTGCGTATCCTCATGCATTGAATCTTCCGATTGATGAGACAAAGATCCCTTCGTTTGTGAAACCATTTTTGGAAATGAGCCAAAAAATCGGATTTTTAGCATCTCAGATGAACAAAGCACCGATTATTTCGATCAAAATAAGCGGTCGTGGTGATATTGCGCAGTACGTTGGCTCTCTTGCCACGTTTGTAACCGTGGGCGCATTGGCAGAAATGTCAGGTGAAACGATCAACTACGTTAATGCCGACTTTGTAGCAAAAGATCGCGGTATCAAAATCGAAACCGAAGAACTTCCGGGCAGTCCTGTTTATAAAAATTTGGTTACGGTTAGACTCACAACGGATAAAGACGTGATTGAACTCAGCGCTACGATGTTTAATGATGATGTCCAGCGTATCGTTGATATCAACGGTTTTGGTGTTGATGTTGAGCCAAAAGGGAACATGATTTTGTTCAAAAATACCGACGTACCGGGTGTTATTGGTCATGTCGGAACGACTTTGGCAGCACACACTGTTAATATTGCCGATTTCCGTTTGGGTCGCAACAAAAGCGGTCAGGCATTGGCGGTTATTATCGTTGATTCTGCCGTGAGCGAAACAACACTCAAAGAGCTGGCTTCTCTCGAAGCGTGCATAAGCGTCTCTTACGCACGACTCTAATCTCTCCTTTTTTTATTCTGCGGTTTACGCGGAATATTCTCTTTCTTTTTTAAAGTTTATTATTGACTTTGATAATATAAATGGTAATATGCAGTTATATTAATCAATTAAAGGTTCTGTTATGGTTAGGAAAATTGTTTTAGCATTGGTGTGTTTTGTTGCAATGGCGAGTGGAGAAGCTCTGCACGTCGGCGCAGTTAAAGGGATGCTGGAGCATGCTGAAAAAACAGTCGATCAAATTGACGTCAAAACGTTGAAGTCAATGGTGGATAAGTATGAAAATTTTTACCTCGTTGATTTGCGAGGACAGGCGCAGTTAGAGCGTGGTGAAATTTACGCTACAAATTTAGTAAAAATTGAACGTGGGTATTTGGAATTTCAAATTGAAAAGAAAGTTCCGGATAAAAATGCACGCGTTGTGTTGTATTGCTGCAGCGGATTACGCTCTATTCTAGCCGCGGAGAGTTTAATGAAAATGGGGTATACAAACGTATCCAGCCTTAAAGGCGGGGTAATCGAATGGGTCGAGAAAGATTTGCCTTTAGATACAACATTTGGGGAATTGGTGGTAAAGCATTAGTAAGGGCTTCTTTTAGCCCCTCTTCGTTATAATCTGCTACTTTTATGACTGTGGAGTAGGGATGAACATCGAAGAGATAGGGGCGTTGTTACAAAATAAAAACAAGCTCCTTTCTGAAGTTTATTTTGATCTTCAGCGTGCGTGTGAAGCCAAATATGGTCCTGATACTCTTGTTATTATTGAAATTGGAACTTTTTTCGAGGTTTATGAGGTCAATAATGCTGACCTCAAGATCGGTAAGGCCAAAGAGGTCGCTGAATTTCTGAACATTCAGCTCACGCGTAAAAACAAAACCATTCTCGAAAACTCTGTTCAAAATCCCCTTTTGGCAGGCGTTCCTTCCGTCTCCATCGAACGTTATCTGAGCCGTTTGGTACAATCTAAAAAATACACCATCGTTCTTGTGCGTCAACAGGGTGAACCGCCTCACATCAAACGCTATATTTCCAATATTATCTCTCCCGGTACCAATTTTGATTACATTGCCGAGGTGAGCGAAAACTACATCGCCTCTTTGCTCATAGATCAGAATAACGGGGTGTATTCGGTGGGGTATGCCGCAATCGATGTTGGGACGGGTAAAACGATTATCAACGAGATCCACGGTACGAGAGAAGACAAAACGTATGCTCTGGATGAAGTATTTACGTTGCTGCAAACGTATTTGACCTCCGAAGTGGTGGTGACCTTTTGTGATGGTGAGATAGACATCGAAGAGGTAAACCGTTATTTAGAACTCAAAAGTCATCACCGCAGTAATCGTAATGTTAAGAGACTGCGTATCGATTATCAAAATGAGCTGTTTGAACGTATTTATCAAATACGATCATTGTTAAGCCCTATTGGGTATTTGGATTTGGAGCGTTTCGCGTACGCTTCGGAGTCGTTGGCACTGCTGATTCATACGATCATCGATCATGATCCGGCGATTATAGAAAAGATGAACCGTCCTGTCTTTTTGGGAACCAATCG
Source organism: Campylobacterota bacterium (assembly GCA_030836825.1). Taxonomy (GTDB): domain Bacteria; phylum Campylobacterota; class Campylobacteria; order Campylobacterales; family Sulfurimonadaceae; genus Sulfuricurvum. The sequence continues at coordinate 2,228 of JAUPLR010000003.1, read as the reverse complement.
TTATCTGTATCTGGGGAACAATGCGGCGGAACAGCTCGGGATTATTTCGAGAGATCATGATGAAATGACGTTGTTGAAACTCATCGACAAAACCTCTACGGCAATGGGCAAACGCCTTTTACGCGAACGTCTGCTTAACCCTATTTGCGATTCTAAATTGCTCAATGAACGGTATGATCTCATTGATAAAATGGAAGAGCATATTGCCCCGTTGGAAACAAAGCTCAAAGAGGTTTATGATCTGGAGCGGATTTTGCGCCGATTAAAGCTGGGCAAGCTTCATCCGTTTGAATTGGCCTATTTTTACGCTTCGTTGAGTGCTGCTGAGAGTTTGTTTGAAGACGCCAAGCGTTTGGGTATCGAGTACGATAAAAACAGTGCGGTAGAAGCGCAGCTATGCGCGAGTGAGTTGAAACGGATCTTTAATATCGATTCGTGTGCGAAATATCGTCGTGATCAGGTGAATGAAAATTTGTTCAATGAGGGAATTGATCCCACCATCGATGCATTGGAACGGTTACAAGAGGTGAATGAATCGAAGTTACAGCTGATTATTGATCATATCGATACCCATTTTGAGAGTGGGAGCGGTCCGTATGCTTCCATAGGATGGCTGGAGAGTGAAGGGTATCATTTGCTTATGACCCGCAATCGTTATGTGAATGTGGAAGAAGCTCTGCGTAACAGTTTTTTCACCATAGAGGGGATGCACTATTTTTTCCGAGATTTTCAGATACGAAAACTCAAAACGACCGTTAAGCTCTCTTCCTCTCTCCTAGATGATCTCTCCATCGAAAATGCAGGGGCAAAATCACGCATGCTAGCCATGGTCAAAGAACGGTATCGCCAGCACATGGAAGTCATCGAAAAACGGTTTGCCCATGCGGTAGAGCATTTGATCTCTTTTTTAGCAGTTGTTGATGTCTCTCTTAGTGCGGCGAAGGTGGCGAAACAGTATCGTTATGTTCGTCCGACATTGATTGAAAATGCGTCAAAGACGTTTGTTGAAGCGGTGGGATTACGTCATCCGCTGATCGAGTCACGCGAAGAAAACGGCATCTTTATTCCTAATGATTTGTATTTAGGGGATGGAGAAAACCCTACATTTGGAGAACATGCTACGCTGGAAAATACCAAAGAGGTCAACGGTGTATTGCTGTATGGGATTAACTCCAGCGGTAAATCGTCGCTGATGAAAAGTATTGGTATCGCCGTTGTAATGGCACAAGCGGGATTTTTTGTCCCTTGCGCGATGTTGCGGTTTTCTCCCGTGGATAAGCTTCTGACCCGTATCGTTTCCAAAGACAACCTCTACAAAGGGCTCTCGACGTTTGCAGTAGAGATGTTGGAATTGCGTAATATTTTTAACCGTGCAACGGCGAACAGTTTGATTTTAGGCGATGAAATCAGTCATGGGACAGAGACCGAGTCCGCGTTGGCGATTGTGGCGAGTGCGATTTTAAAACTGAGAGAGATAGGGAGTCTATTTATCTTCGCAACGCATTTGCATCAGCTCTCTGCTTTGAGTGAGATCCAAAAAGCACAGAACATCGTATTGCTGCATTTGGGGGTTTACTACGATGAGGCCACCGACAAGCTCGTCTATGACCGCAAGCTCAAGAATGGGAGCGGAAGTACGCTGTACGGATTGGAGTTTGCCAAATCGTTTCACATGGATGAGACCTTTATCCAAAAAGCGTATGAGATACGAGGACGTATCAGCGACATGAAAGGTGAAATCTCACAGCTCAAACGTGAGAAAAAAAGCCGCTATAACAGCAAGCTGTTTTTGACAAAATGCGCGTTGTGTGATGAAGCGGTGGATGAGGTGCATCATATTATCCCTCAAGCCAATGCGGATGATGGCGGATCGATAGGGCATTTTGGGATGAACCATCGTTACAATTTAATCCCTCTATGTTCAAAGCACCACAGGCTCGTGCATGAGGGCAAAATTGCCATTCATGGGTTTGTTATGAGTGAGGATGGATTGAGATTGAGTTATTCGGAAGGCTAGCCCGTAAGATCAGCTCTTTTTTAAACTCTATACTAGGATTCAAAAAGAATTTTTTCTCATCTCCTTCTTTTCGCAGACGAATGTGCGTGATCTTTCCATGAGGGGATACGGCATGAATTTTTTTGGTTTTTGGATCGATAAACTGTATACGAGTATGCCCGTCGTACTCTTTGTGGTAGGTTACCACCGCATGCAGATCCGCATCATAGAG
>JAUPLR010000028.1 GCA_030836825.1 Campylobacterota bacterium | reverse complement strand
TTATGCAACCGCCCCTTCACTTTATGATACGGCATTGGCCCATCATGCTCTTGAATACATACAAGTTAATACTGCAAAGTTAAAAGAAGCGATTGAAGCGCGTCAGCGTATAGTAAAAGAGGTATTAGGGCTTGATATTGACGGATTGATCGTCCCCATTGAAATCGGGGATAATGTGCGCGTGATGCAGTTGCAGCAGTCCTTAAAAGAGGAGTTGGGCATTTTAGTAGGTGCTATTCGTCAGCCGACGGTGAGTCGTGCCATTATCCGCCTGATTGCCCGTCTCGATATTTCTGAAGAGGCTTTGGTGTGTGCGTGTGAACGTTTTAGTCATAATTCGCTAAAATAGCCCTATGAGTAGTATTCATATTGATGGCTTGAGTGTTGCGCATGGGGAGTCGGTTTTGGTGGATTGCAGTTTTGAGATTCATCGTTCGCTGGCGTTGGTCGGCGAGAGCGGAAGCGGTAAGTCGCTGATTCTCAAAGCTCTTTTGGGATTGTGTGACACGGCATTGGAGGTACAGCTGCAAAAGCGTTCCCCGTTTGAGTGGATTAGAGGCAACAGCGTGGCTCTTGTTCCGCAAAATCCTTTTACAGCCCTCTCCCCGCTAACGAGAATAGAGGATCAGATGTTCTTGGATTGTGAGCGTTCGAAAGAGCTGTTTGAAATGCTGGGGCTGGATCACACTTTATCAAAACGCTACCCCAATGAGCTCTCCGGAGGGCAGTTACAGCGGGTAGTGGTTGCGATGGCACTGGGGTCTAATCCGGATCTTCTGTTGCTTGATGAGCCGACAACGGCACTCGACCAAGACTCTCGAACCGTAATGATTGAACAGCTGCTTTCTTTGCAAGAGTCGTTGGGCTTTTCGCTTTTGTTTGTGACGCACGATATGAGTGTTGCGGCGGCATTATGTGAAGACATTTGTGTTTTGAATAAGGGGCGTATTGTCGAGAGCGGAGATTTGAAACACGTTCTTAATAATCCACAAATACTTTATACGCGTCAATTAATAGAAGCAGATTTTAAAAATCGGGAATACAGAAAATGAACAAAAATTTATGGATTACGCTAGGCATTGTTATCATGATACCGTTGGGGTATTTGGGATATATTATTTACAATTTTGAATACGAAACCCAACGCCTTATCAATTATAAGCCCCGTTTGACGACAGAAGTGTATGACCGAAACGGCGAAAAAATAGCGAATCTTTTTAGTGATCAGCATCGCTATTACGTCTCGATTGACAATATCCCTCCACGCCTCATCGAAGCATTGCTGGCGATTGAAGATACAAACTTTTTTGAGCATAAGGGCGTGAATCCTGATGCAATCATGCGTGCTGTTATCAAAGACGTGAGTGCCGGAAAGCTAAAAGAAGGGGCGAGCACGATTACGCAACAGCTCGTAAAAAATGCTCTTTTGACACGCGAAAAGAAATTTTCACGCAAGTTCAAAGAGATGTTGTACTCGATTCGTATTGAGCAAGAACTCACAAAAGAGCAGATTTTGGAACGGTATTTCAATGAAATTTATTTGGGTCACGGTTATTACGGTATCAAAACCGCTTCAGACGGTTATTTTAGAAAAGGGCTTAAAGAGTTAACGCTCAAAGAGATGGCGATGCTCGTAGCCTTACCAAAAGGGCCTAACTTCTATGCCCCGACCAAAAATTATGAACTCAGCCTTGGGCGTGCCAATCGCATTATTGAACGGATGCTTGATCTGGGATGGATCGATCAAGATACGTATGATCGTGCAACACAGGAGCGCCCGAAAGTTTACAATGATACGTTGAGTAAAAATGCAGGACCGTATGTTATCGATGAAGTTATGCGTCAGCTTGGCGATGCCTTTCCCGACATTCGAAGCGGTGGATACAAGATTTATACGACGATTGATATGCGCCTCCAAGAAGCAGGGTACAAAGCGTTGCAGTCAGGGCGTAATGAGATCATAGAACGCGCCAAAGAAGCAGGACAGCTGGATAAAAACATCGAGTCACAGCTCAATGGTGCGCTGATGAGTTTGGACCCCAGTACCGGGGAAATTTTGGCGATGGTGGGGGGATATGATTACTCTATTAGCCCCTATAACCGTGTGACGCAAGCAAAGCGGCAACCGGGTTCTGCGTTTAAACCGTTCATTTATCAAGTAGCATTGGACAGCGGTATGTCTCCTGCGTCACTTGTGCCTGATATTGCCCGTACGTACACGTATGCGGGTGACGATGGGGAAGAAAAAACATGGAAACCAAAAAACTATAAAAACGAATACAAGGGGATGGTAACGATTCGTGATGCCCTCACGCACTCGCGTAATTTGGCAACGATCAATATGGTAAGTGAAATGGGATTTGGAAAAATGGTTGATGGATTGCACCGCTTGGGAATTGTTGAAAATCTTCCACCGGACCTCTCTATCGCTTTGGGTACGATTTCAATTTCTCCGCATGATATGGCCAAATATTATACCATTTTTCCAACGGGCGGTATTTTGACAAATCCCATATTGATACGTCAGGTTATCTCTCCAAAAGGGGAAACTTTTCGCTATGAAAACAAACGTCGTCAGGTGGATACCAAAGAACAAATCTACCTAATGACCTCCATTTTACAAGACGTTGTCAGTTACGGTACGGGTACGTCAGCGCGTGTTTCAGGGATGGATATCGCAGGTAAAACAGGAACGACCAATAAAAACGTGGACGCATGGTTTATTGGATACTCTCCAACGGTGGAAACGGTTGTTTGGATGGGACATGATAACAATACGCCGATGCGTCGCAGCGAAACCGGCGGTGTTGCAGCCGCTCCTGTTTTCCGTTATTACTACCAAGATTTAATGCGTATCTACCCAACAACCAAACGCTACTTTGATCGACCTTCAGGTGTTTACGCAGAGAGTCAAGGGGATTCGAACGCAACGGAGAACTTTACGGATATTTCCCAAACGCCCGATGCGACACAAGAGCAGGCCCCAAAGACAGATGAGCAATTGGTCTTTTAAAGGTACAAGATGACCGGCGGTTTTTTCGCGATACTCGACGATATTGGAATCTTGCTGGATGATACGGCCGTGATGAGCAAGGTCGCGGTTAAAAAAACAGCAGGCGTTCTCGGGGATGATCTAGCGGTTAATGCTGAAAAAGCGGCAGGCTTTCATGCTTCCAGAGAACTTCCGGTCCTTTGGGCAATTACCAAAGGCTCTTTTAGGAACAAGGTGATACTTCTCCCCATGGCATTTTTGCTAAGCGCTTTTGCTCCCAGCTGGATTATTCCTATTTTGGTAATTGGCGGAGTGTATTTAAGTTTTGAGGGGGCAGAAAAAATGTATGCTTATTTTTTCCCCTCACACCATCACCCCAAGCCTTTGGCCCAAACGGTAGAGAATGAAGATGATTTGTTGGCAGGTGAAGATAAGAAAATAAAGTCGGCGATAGTGACAGACTTTATCCTCTCGATCGAAATTATCGTCATTGCATTGGGAACGGTTGCCCATCAGAGTATTACGATGCAGGCAATAACCGTTTCCATTGTTGCCATTATAGCAACGATAGGCGTGTACGGAATTGTAGCTTTTATCGTCCGTATGGATGATATGGGCTTTGGATTGATCCAACTTTCCGAACGTTTCCTTGGATGGAAGAAATCTGCATATCAGACAACGGGTGAAATTTTAGTGAGGGCGTTGCCAAAAGTGATTAAAGCGCTAACGGTCATCGGAACGATTGCGATGCTATTGGTGGGCGGCGGTATTTTTGTTCATAATATTGACTTCGTACATCATGCTCTTGACCCTCTTCCTATCCTTATCGCCGAGTTTTGCAGCGGATTAGTGGTAGGATTTGTCGCTTTGGGGATAGAAAAGCTTCTTTCCCCTCTGTTTCACAAGAACAACTGAAGAATTACCGTTTCTTAGTTGCCCGTGAGAGATAAAACCAGACGCTTCCTCCGACGATGATGAGCATTACCGGAGCGAGATAGGGTTTATCGGCAACCATCTTATACCCTTCGATCAACGCGCCGCCAAACAGATAACTTCCTCCTCCTACAACAACCGTCCAGACAAATGCTCCCAGGGCATTGTAGGTACTGAATTTCCAGAAACCGTATTTGCTCAATCCAATCGCAAGAGGAATCAGTGTTTTAAGACCGTAAATAAACTTCTTTATCACGATAATCCATGAGCCGTGACGCTTCATAAGCAGATGGGAAAAGGCAAGCTTGCGCCTGTGTTGCTTCAAGTATTCCATCATCTCTGTTTTATGGTAGCGGGACATGTAAAACAGCAGGGTGTCTCCGATAAAATTGGCGATAAAGGCAATGCTCATTGAGAGTCCTAAATCCATTTTCCCCATAAAACTAAGGACTCCTGCCCCCAAAAGAGCGACAAACCCTCCCCCCAATGAGTATAAAAAAACGACTAAGTACCCGTAAGTCGCGAGATTGTTGAGCATATCATCCATAATTATAATTTCCTTATTTTTGTAATTTCATCCCGCAGACGCGCGGCTTCTTCAAATTCGAGTTTTTTGGATGCCTCTTTCATTTTAATGGTCAGTTCATCCACCAGTTTTTTACGCTCAGCGGCAGGAAGTGTTTTTGCTTTTTTTGATCGATTGTACAAGTCGCCCACATCTTCGAGTTTGAGATTCTCATCCAGCGATCGGGCAGTCGTTGTGGGCGTAATGCCATGGGCCGCATTGTGCGCCTCTTGGACAGCCCGCCGATCGTTGGTTTTTTTGATGGCGCGCTGCATCGAACCCGTTATTTTATTAGCGTAGAGGATGACTCTTCCTCGAGAATTACGAGCCGCACGTCCGATGGTTTGGATCAGGGATGTCTCTGAGCGTAAGAAGCCCTCTTTGTCCGCATCCAAAATAGCGACAAGGCTCACTTCGGGCAGATCAAGTCCTTCTCTTAATAGATTAATACCTATCAGGACGTCAAAATCTCCGACACGCAGCCCGCGTATGATTTGATTACGCTCTATGGTGTCAATTTCGGAGTGCATGTATTGCACTTTGATCCCTAAATCTGCGAGGTATTTGGTGAGAGCTTCTGCCATTTTTTTGGTCAAAACCGTTACCAAAACACGATCTCCCAGCGCGACGGTTTTGATGATCTCATCGTGCAAGTCTTCGACTTGGTTGGTAGAGGATTTTATCGTGATGGGAGGATCCAGCAGCCCCGTTGGACGGATAACCTGTTGTGCGACCGTGGTGCATAGCTGCAGTTCTTGCAATGCAGGGGTTGCAGAGACGAAGAGATAGTGAGGGGCTTTTGCCAGATACTCATCGATCATCAAAGGGCGATTATCCAGTGCACTGGGGAGACGAAAACCATAGTCGACAAGGACTTCTTTACGACTGCGGTCTGCGGCGTACATCCCTCGAAATTGCGGCAAACTGACGTGTGATTCATCGACGATAATGAGAAATTTGTCATGGTGCAAGGTGAAATAATCCAGCAGGGTATAGGGAGCCTCTCCTGGCTGTTTATCGGTCAGTAGACGTGAATAGTTTTCGATCCCCTTGCACATACCTGTTGCTTGGAGCATTTCGAGATCAAACTCGCACCGCTGGCGTAAACGTTGTGCTTCGACTATTTTTCCTTGCGCTTCGAGCTCTTGGAGTCGTTCCCCCAACTCATCTTCAATGCGTTTGATGGCACGAGAAAGTTTCTCTTGCCCCACAGCGAATTGACTCGTGGCATAGATGGTAACGGCGTCATGTTTCTCCGTCATCGTATTGCTAAGGGGTTCAAAATAGATGATCCGCTCCACTTCATCTCCGTCAAATTCAACCCGTATCGCTTGGTCTTGCCAATAGGGGGGATAAATGTCGATCACCTCGCCATTGACCCGTATGTTCCCGCCATCAAAATAGGCATCGTTGCGGGTATAGCCCATCTCTACAAGACGTAAAAGGAGTTGTTTTTGATTGATCTCATCCCCTACGGCGATAATTTGTACCATCTTTTCATATTCTTCAGGATCTCCCAATCCATAATTGGCAGAGACAGAAGCCACGACAATAACGTCATTATAGCTCAGGAGATTAGCAGAAGCGGATAGGCGCAAGCGCTCCAGCTCTTCATTGATCGAGCTGTCTTTTTCGATAAAGAGATCTTGGCGCGGGATATACGCCTCTGGCTGGTAGTAATCATAGTAAGAAACAAAATACTCAACATGATTTTGCGGAAAGAAACTTCTAAACTCACTGTACAGCTGTGCCGCCAAGGTTTTGTTATGGGTCATGATGATCGTCGGTAGCTGAACGCTTTCGATCACCTTCGCCATTGTGTACGTTTTACCGCTGCCCGTGACACCCTCAAGAGTTACGAAACGTTCCCCGCGTTTGATACCACTGCTGAGTGCTTCGATAGCGACAGGCTGATCACCTGATGGCTGATAAGGGGTATGGACTTTAAAAATCGGCAACGGATGACGCCTTGCGTTAGTTTCTAGTTTAGTAGCCGAATTATAGCGCAATTGCTGTTTTTATTTGAGGATGACTGCCTATAGACTGTGATCTGTAAATCAAGACAGGTCGTATTTTACCTATCTCATCTCCTTTTTTAGGATTTAGCATGAAAGCGGTGGCTTAACTCCACTGACTGATTTAATATCATCCCATGATACTTTACCCATATCGAGTAATTTAAAAATAACATCCAGTGCTCTTGGTTGATTGACAAGTGCATTTTCGTATTTTGAAAAAGCGCGAATCCCTCCACCCAAATACTCAGCCGCTTCTTCTTGGGATATATGTAATTTTTTACGTATCCGTTTAAGCTCTTTTGGAAATAATAAACTCTCTGCTTCTCGTTTGGCTAGGGCAATATTTTGATCAATGATTTTTTGATCTTGAACAGTGTGAAAACTTTCTCCACAAGCCTGACAATAATCACCCAACATTGCAATAATTAATTTTTTACCTTTGTAGTCAAGCTCAATATTCTTACTTTCTCGATTAGTGTTACCACCGCAAATAGGGCAATTTTTCATTATTTACTCCAATCATCTTTCTTTGAAAGATATAACAACTGCTTGATCCAGCAGCTGCACTTTTATATACAGATGAACATCTCCATGACGTTTATGATATACGTCATGCCAAATCGTTTGGTTTTGGTGCGCAGTCATTGATTTGTAAAAATCCCCTCTACTTAGAGAGGTAACTATGAGTTTAATATCACTGCTATCCAAATCAACTTCTGCCGCACCAATTAAAGCGCTTCTTGTAAGAAGTACATCACCGCGTTCAATATATTCTCGAATCGTATCAAGAGAATAATGTGGTAATTTCTTTTCAGACAAAAAGCCTCCTTTGTATGTGCTGTAAAATTATAACCTATTTGGTTAATTTGTCAAAGTGTTTCTATCACATTAAAGCCAAAGAAATAAAATACTTTTTCTCAAAGACCTCACTACTAAACTCACTTTTTCAACAAGACACCTGCCTCTACGCTGCCCAATCAAAAAATATTAAAAATTAAACCATGAGGAAACCATTATATACAAAGGTTTTGAAGAGGGTTTAAGCGGCTTTTCATACTGCCCATTTTAACTCCGCCGTTGACAATATGAGTTATAATCATTAAAACATAAAGATCGAGGCTTAAGCATGGTTGATAAAATAGAAGATATTAGATGGAAACAACGATTTTCAAATTATACTAATGCCTTTGAACAACTACAAGAAGCAGTTCAACTCTCACAAGAACGAGGGCTTTCTATGCTCGAAAAGCAAGGGCTGATTCAAGCATTTGAATACACCCACGAACTGGCTTGGAATGTCATGAAAGATTTTTTAGAATACCAAGGAAATCAGAATGTCAAAGGCTCTCGAGATGCTATCCGAGAAGCATTTAAAGTGGCTCTCATAGAAGACGGTGAAACATGGATGGAAACGATACAAACCCGAAATGCAACCTCACATGGGTATGACAAAGAAATGGCAGAAGAAGTGGTCAATGCTATCATTAACGACTATATGGAAATCTTCTCAAAATTTGAAAAAGAGATGACGTTTCTTTTGGATAGAGAGAACTAAGATGCAGGAGCTTTACGGTTTGCGAGCTGATATTATTGAAAAAATTGTTGATACAATTAAAAAAAATCTAAAAATACAAAAAATTATCCTCTTTGGCTCACGGGCAAAAGAGACGTATAAAAAGGGTTCCGATATCGATATATCCATTGTTTCGGAGGATTTAAGCCTAAAAGAGTTAAATCAACTAAAAGTGATGCTGGATGATTTAATGCTCCCCTACAAAATAGACTTACTCGATTATGGACGTATTTCCAATAATGATTTAAAAGAGCACATTAATAGAGTGGGGAAAATTTTGGCAGGTTAAAAACTAACTCAACCCAAGTAATTGTGGATCATTCTCACTCCGGCTCGTTGAGCTCTAGAGCATACTCCATGTATTCCATAAATTCATCAGGTTTCATACAGGCAACCGTTTCCAGAAGAGACTTTCCGTCTTTAGGATCAATAAAAAATATTGCAGGAATCAAGGGGGCAAAAAATTCTTGCGGATATTTGCCTTTATCACTGTATCTATCGATGACAATGCCCACAAAGCTTTCATTGGTTTTTGCCATAACAGAAGAATCTTTGAGCGTCTCTCTTTGGAACTTTTTGCACCAAGGACAATGATCGCCTACAACCACCAGCATGACGACCTTGTTTTGTTCCTTGGCTGTTTTAATGGCCACGTCATAGTTTCGCAAATATTTCGCTTCCGCAGCAAACTCATCAATTTGAGCTGCATAGGCAAAGCTAAGTAGGGCCAGCACTATTATTAAGATTTTCATTTCACCCCTTCGTTTGAAAGAGTATTATAACGCGAAACCGATAAGAGCAGAAGAGATTGCCAACGGAATCTTACTCGTTGTCATCTTTGTGGGCTTTAATAAAGGCATCTATCAAGAGGGTGAGTGACGCAAACGTCTGGGTGTAGGGGTCTTGGGTTTTTATAAATTTACTGTCCAAATACGTATAGGCAAACGTCTCTGTTTTGGCTTTACGTTTTGCTATCACTTCTTCTCCCAGACCCACTTCGATATACACGACGTGCGCCTCTTTTACCTCTACGGTATCGATTTTGATAACAAAGAGACTGGCATCCGTTTCTCCAAGAAGAAAGCCTGCTTTTGTTAGTTTTTCTGTAGCCATATTCTTTAACAGGTCTTTTTTGTCTTGATTGAGAAAACTTGCCTCGCTGGCAAAGTAAAGATTTAACGAATGGACATTATCCAGCGTATAGAGGGAGGATGAATAAAGCGAACTTGAAAGCAAAAATGCTAAAAATAATTTTCTCACTATTTTTTCTCCGATTTATTAAGGCTTAGCGCGTAATCCATATTTTCCATAAATTCATCGGGCTTCATATAGGCAACCGTTTCTTGAACAGACTTCCCGTCTTTAGGATTTATAAAAAATACGGCAGGAATCAGGGGGGCTGAAAATTCTTGTGGATACTTGCCCGTGTCTTTGTATTTATCGATGACAATGCCCACAAAGCTTTCATTGGTTTTTGTCATAACAGCAGGGTCGTTGAGCGTCTTTCGTTCAAACTTTTTGCACCAAGGACAATAATCGCCCACAACGACCAACAAGACGATTTTGTTTTGTTCTTTGGCCGTTTTAAAAGCCATCTCATAATTACGTAAATACTTCACCTCAGCGGCAAATTCATCGATTTGAGCTGCATGAATAAAATTAAACAGAGTCAACACCATTAGTAAGATTTTCATTTCATCCCTTTGCTTGAAGGGGTATTATAACGCGAAACCAATAAGAGCAGAAGATATGGAGCAAATGTTGGGGTTTAAAAAAGTCGATTAAGAGACAAATATTAACAAAAGTGTTACACTGCTAAAAAGAGTGGAGGGCGTCATGAAACGGTTTGTGTACAGCGCAGTGTTGGCGGGGTGTTTGAGTGCAGGTCTTGGTGCGGCTAATTACGATATAGGAATTTCGGGCTCCGATCGGGGAATCGATGGTTTTAGTCTTTCAATCGGTAATTATTACAATATTCCAAGACAGGAGATTATGGTGATTGAACGTTCTATTCCGCGTGAGGAGATGAGTGTTGTCTATTATCTGGCCCGTCAATCGCATCGAGATGCCCATTTTATTACGGATATGCGTGTGAGAGGACTGAGCTGGTGGGACATCAGTTTTCGTCTCGGCCTTGACCCACACACCTTGTATGTGGTTGAAAGCCGTAGACACTCTGGCCCTCCTTACGGTAAGGCCTATGGATACGATAAGCATAGTAAGCACCGTTTGGGCGATGCTGAGATTGTTGATCTTGTGAATCTCCGTTTTCTTTCGAGTTATCATCGTATTAGCACGGATGAGGTGATTGATCGTCGACGGAGAGGAGAAAATTACAACCACATCAATGAATATTATCAAAAAAATAAAAAACAAACCCAGTATCGTGAAGAGCGAAGAGAAGATCGACGTGATGACCGAAGGTCAAGGGTAGTCAAAGAAAATAAGCGAGAGGGTGAGAAAGAGCACGGAAATCCGCATGAGCGTTGATATTTTTTGAGTAAAAAGGGGGAAGTATGTTTGCGGAATTTAAAAAGTTTTTAATCAGTGGTAATGTCATTGATATGGCGGTAGGATTTATTTTTGGCGCGGCATTTGCCACCGTTGTAAAATCGTTGGTGGCAAATATTATTATGCCTCCTATTGGGCTGTTGATGGGCGGCGTTGATTTTTCCTCGTTGTTTATTGCCTTGGACGGGAAAGAATATGTTTCATTGGCGGCGCTGGATGCAGCAGGAGCACCGGCCATCAAGCTGGGTGTATTTGTCAATGATGTTATCGCGTTTACGATCTTGGGATTTGTAATGTTTATGATGGTCAAAGCGTATAACAAGCTCAAGGCTTCTGAGACTGCCGTGGAGCCATCACTCCCGACGACGAAAGTATGCCCAGAATGTGCCATGGAGATTCCTCTTGCCGCAAAAACGTGTCCTCATTGCAGAACTGTTCAGTAAAACCTCATTAAGTCGTTAGTGGATATAGGACAAAATGTGTTAGAATTAGCACCAAGACTCTATTCTTCAAGGTAAGCCATGCTTTTTAATCCAACTCCACTAGAACGCCTAAAGACGCTCACTTCTGAGCTTATAACGAAACATTCAACGGCTGCCCAAGAGCTAAAGACGCTGCAAGATGAGATGGTTTCCATTCGTGCTCATGCCAAGAGCAAAGACGATGAGATTGAGCGTCTCACTGCAGAACTCGCTGAAAAAGACAATGAGATTGAAGCCATCGTCTCAAAGATCGAAAGTTTATTGGGATAAATCGTGAACGTCAAAGTTTCTTTAACACTCAATGCAAAGCGGTACGATATTGATGTTGAAGAAGATTTCGCCCATTTTTTGACAGGTCATATGAAACATGATTTTCAAATTGATGGGAACAATGATCTTCGGGCGCTTTTGCAAGCGTATGTACGCAGTAACTTTGCGTTGTATGCCCAAGAAAAAGAAATTACGGCTTTGGTCGATCAGCTTCAAACAATTTAATTCTCTTCACAATCCCTCCACAATCTTTTTTTATACTGCTTCTATCAAATGAGAATCTCATCTAAGAGGTTTTCAAAATGAAGGAGTTTCCAATGAAAACGTTACTTGCAATTTTAGGTCTTACTATGATGTTGAACGCTGCCGATGGCAGCGCTTTGTATACGAAGTGTGTCGCATGCCACGGTGCCAAGGGGGAAAAAACTGCGCTTGGAAAATCTGAAGCTATTACCGGATGGAAAGCGGACAAGACGCTTGACGCGCTCAAAGAATACAAAGCCGGAACCCGTAATAACAAAGGGATGGGTCCGTTGATGAAAGGGCAGGTGGCGGCTATGAATGATGCGGATATGAAAGCATTAGCAGAGTATATTGCAACCTTAAAATAACAACGGAGGGCCTGATCCTGAGGAATCGGGATTAAGCTTTCCATCCCACACAAATCTTTGTCCCTGCTTTTTCTTCCGATTCGATACTAATATCCAGATGATACTCTTTGGCGATCATGGCTACGATATGCAGACCGATTCCGAATCCTCCAACGCTTTTATCCGCTCTCGTATAGCGTTCAAATACCTCTTTGATCATGTTGTCAGGGATGCCGATACCGTTGTCTTGAATGCACAGTGTATTTTCCTCCAACTGGACCGTTAATGTTCCCCCCATCTTGTTGTATTTGATTGCGTTTGAGAGGAGATTATCGATTATACGGGTCATTTTAGTGCGATCAATGGTGAGAAAAGTATTTTTCGTGATATTAAGGGTACAGTGAATCTTTTTTTGCTCGATACGGTTGCGAAAATATTCCAGCCGCTCCTCTAAGAGTGTGCTTATGTTTAGCGGTTCATTGACTACCGCTAGGTCGTGGTTTAGGATGAGGTATGTGAGATCATCGTAGAGGGTTGAAATGGTACGTGAGGCGATTTCGATTCGAGTGAGCTTTTTTTGCATACTAAGAGGTACCTTTTCTTCTTTGAGCGCTTCGAGATTGGTCAAAATGGCACTGATGGGGGTGTTAAGTTCATGGGTGGTGTCTTTGATAAAATCATCCAGCAAGGCAATGGCTTCGTTCATGGGCTTGAGAAGCAAGCGAGCAAGGATAAATCCGATGAGCAGAAGAAAAGCAAACAGGACAGAACCTACTATCAATGCGGTTTCAATCGCCTGCGTTCGCCATAAACCATCATCGTAGGTTTCGAAGATGAGGTAAAAATCTCCCATCTCATACGGTGCCAATGAGACGATTAGATGGAGGTATTGTCCGTCCAAGGCAATGTTTTCTTTAAAATGCAGTGATTTTTCTTTTAGGTTTCCTGCTAATAATTTTTTATCGTGTCCGTATAAAGCCGTAGAATAAGCAATGTCTTTTGGAAAAGTGGTGAGATTACGATCGTTCTCAAGCCAGTTGTTTAAAACCGGTACGTAGGATTCGCTTTCCAGCTGCATGGCCAGTCGATGCGAAGAGATCATCTGTGTTTTGGCGTATTGATAATACAGTGTTCCCAAAAGCGCAAGAATCACAATGACGAGTGCTCCATACAAGGCTAAGAAGCGCTTGAGGGTCTGATATTTAGCGGAACTGATACCCGATGCGTTTGTGGCTGACAATGCGGTCCTTTCCGAGCAGTTTTCGCAAGCTTTTGATGTAGGTACGCAGGCTTCCGTCATTGGCCGTTTCATCGTATTCCCACAGGTATTCCATAATGCTTTCGTGGGTGAGCAGCTCCCCTTGACGTTGAATGAAAAGCTTTAGAAGTTTATGTTCTTTGGGTTGGAGGGGTTGCTCGATGCCATTGATTTTGAGGGATTGATTTTTGGTATCGTAGCTGATTGCTTCTCCCAGAGTGATAAGATCACTGGAGTGATGGTAAAAATTGCGTTTGAGGATCGTTTGTATCCGCAGCAAGAGTTCTTTGAGTTCATAGGGTTTGCGTAAATAATCGTCACCACCACTGGCAAATCCCTCTTCGAGATCATTCATTGCATTGCGGGAGGTGATGAAGATTGCAGGAGTCGTATTCCCGTTTGCTCGTGAATTTTTGAGTAGCGAGAATCCATTACCCGCAGGAACATTAACGTCCAGCAACAGCAGATCAAAGGTGTTTTCATACAAAATGTCTTCGGCACTGGCTGCATCGTACGCGCACACAACAGTATAGCCCTGAGCTTCTAGGTATTCCGTGACGCTCTCGGAGAGATTGGGATCATCTTCTAAAAGGAAAAGTTTTGCTTTAGTCATGGGGGTCCTGTTGACTAGTTTTATCCATCGTTGGTTCCCATATTTTTACAGAATATCTTGACTGGCAGCTTTAATATCCGGTGCATTTTTCAAAAGATTGATAGCGTGGGAGCGTGAACCTGATGAGGCTCTTTCTATCAAATATTCTTCGGTACGCAATGACGCAAGTTTCTCACTCAGTGCCGTGATAATAAACTGATTGATTGAGACATCCCCTTTGAACGTTTCAATCTCTTGGCGGTAATAGTCAGGAATTCTTAGTGCGAAATTCATAATGTGCCTCCTATTTGGCGTAATAAATCTTTAGGGATCATGACTTTGATCCTTAGGCGTTCTTCGACGTTGGCGAAGTCTTTGAGATTATAGGTGATGATGGCATCGGCTCCCGCATTAAAAGCAGTTTCCAATACCATATCATCGGATGGATCACGCAAAAAAGGCCGCCACAAAAAGTTGATCTTTTGATGATCTGAAATCAGACACAAATCATCGATAAATCGATTGATCTCCTGATCGTTTAAATTGCCGCATTTTTCTTTAGTAGAGGAGCGTTTTAAAACTGCTTCGATCTCCACTGCCAATGTATTGGAAATAACATTGATTTTTTGATCCCTTTCAAAAAGATAAAGCAGTAAAGCATTCGCCGCCCCATTGCGACTCATTAGGGCAGCTACGACAACGCTCGTATCTAAAACTATTTTCATAGTGATATTATATATGATATTATTTTAATGTCAAGGCGTAGAATAAGACTACTGATCCGCATCTCCATCCTTTAATGGCGTTAGCAGTGACTGCATTTTTTTTTGTATTTGGTTTTTGATGGACTCGTCGATGGCTTTGGTAGGGGCAAGGGTATTTTTTGTGGAGGTTTCTAAGGGGATCCATTTGACCGATTGATCTTTGGCGGCGTTGGGGATTGTCATGCTAAGCGGCGTTTGCTCTTGGAAGGGTTCGAGTGCGTGCGAACTCAAAACAATGAGGCACAAAACGGTGAGCTTAGGCAATCAGTACTCCCACGAGTATAAATAAGAACAAAGAAATCCCTGCTGAAATCAGTGCATACGGAAGCTGCGTTGTGACATGTTCTTGAACACTGCAGCCGCTGGCCATAGCGGAGATAATGGTTGTATCGGAGATGGGTGAGCAATGATCGCCAAACACGCCTCCTGAGATAACGGCACCCATAGCAAGCGCCACAGGAGCGTCCAAACCGACGGCAAGGGGAATAGCGATAGGAAGCATAATGCTAAACGTTCCCCAACTCGTCCCTGTCGCAAATGCGATGATGGCGCTGAGGACAAAAATCGCAGCAGGAAGATAGGGGCTTGGGAGGTAATCCCCGATGAAGCTGGCGAGGTATTGCCCCACGTGCATATCCGAACTTACCCCTCCGATGGCAAAGGCTAAAAGGAGGATGGACGCGATAGGCGCCATGGATTTCGCCCCCTGAAGGGTGGAATGTAAAAAGTCACTGCTGCGCATGGCGTTTTTGGCGCGATAATAGCCGAACATCATCAGCAATGTCACGATAAGGGCATAAAAAATCGAGCTTGAGCCGGAACCTTTGAGCAGGTTTCCATTGCCTGTGAGGAGCATAAAGAGTAAAACTCCGCCGACCATCCAGACCATCGGCCAGATAAAAAGACCGACAGCTGCTTTTTCATCGTCACATTCCAATGAGGGCGGTGTGATGGAAGCGTGTTTCATGGGACCAATATCAATGTTGTACCAGATAGCGACAAAGGTAACGATAAGCGCGACGTAGGCATAAAAATTGTAGCCGATGGCACTGATAAGCCAACGCGCCTCCTCTCCTGCGATGAGTCCAGCAGCGATTTGCCCACCGATAAGTCCCAAGAGCAACGCCCCCCAGCCATTGATGGCGATAATGGAGCATACGGGGGCCGATGTGGAGTCACAGACAAAGGCGAGCTTGGCGCGGCTGATCCCATAACGATCACAAAACGGTCGTCCGATGGCACCTGCGACGAGTGACGTGATGGACGATTCGATGAAGATAATAATTCCTGCGATGAAGCTGGGCATCAGCGCGGCACGTTTGGACATCACCAAGGAGCGTTTTGTGCTAAGCTCATGCACCAACCCATCAACTCCACCGCTACGTTCGATGAGGGCCATAACGCTTCCTACCATCATTGCAAAAGCGAGGGTTTTAAGAACCCACAGCTCGTTGAGTAAATTCCAAAATCGTTCACCCATGAGCAGTAGGGTCTCTAGCGGATGATAGCTTGAAAGGATGAATTCACCGACGAGAATGGCCGTAAGCAGAGCTATAAAAACGGAGCGGCTAAAAAGTGCGAGAACAATGGCAATAAAAGGAGGGATAAGCCCTAAAAGTCCAAATTCGATCTAAACTCCTTAGAGTATTATTTGTAAACGGATAATACCAAAACGACCGAATTGCTCTTCGTAATAATCGCTGCGTTTTTCATCGATAACCGTAAATCCCAGTTTTTTGTACATCAGTTCAGGCTCAACGGAACCGATTTCAACCATGGTTTGTACTTTACGGTATCCTTTGAGACGTGCAGGAAGCATGCTTTTGGTAATGATCTCTTTGTAGGTTTCGATGCTTTTGTATTCTTCCTCGACCATGAGAAAATCGAGCACCCACGTTTGATTATCCATTTCGGGCTCACAGAGTAAATATCCGGCAATGCGCTCATGATAGCTCTCATCGATTCCGATCTCTTCGAGTGCTTTTGCGAAAACATCATGCGTAGCAATGCGGGGTTCATAGGCACAGATAGCGCCCACGCTTATCCCTGCGGATTCGGCGATAAAAAAGTTGGAATAATGACAATAGCTTTTGGTAGAGGTTGTCACAAGGCGTTTAAGGTACTCCAGCAAAGCAGTATCATCAGAAGCCTGAAAGACAAAGTCAAAAAGCCCCACCTTCTTTCCGGCACGAGAACTGGAAAGTATGGCTTTGCAAATAATCACGGTATCGGACTGGGTCGCTTTTCGAACGGTGACTTTCATTCTCTATCCCTCTGACGAATTTTTCATTATGCTATACTACATCACTTTAAAATAAACTAAGGCGATCCATTTTATGTCAAAATTTAGGTCATTAATTTTCTTTATGATTCTTACTCCCTTGGCGGTATCTGGATCGCAACAGCTCGTAGTGGTGCTGTCACCGGATATGAATACGACTTCGGGGGTAATGACACGGTATGAAAAGTGTACGGGCGTTTATACGGCTGTTGGTACGGCTATTCCCGTAATTATAGGACGCAACGGACTGGGATGGGATAGCGGCGCAGAACCGTTGAAGAGAGAGGGTGACGGAAAGAGTCCGGCGGGAATTTTTGATATTGCTTCGACGTTCGGGGAAGATTCGACGCCCAATTCCCGTATGCCCTATTGGTTTGCGGACGATAAACTCATTTGCATCGACGATGTTAATGATACCAACTACAACAGGATGAGCCGTTTAGACCCAACAAATCCGCCCAAAAGTTTTGAGTTGATGCGCCGTAACGATGCGGTATATCGTAACGGCGCCGTGATTGATTATAACGGTGCCGGCGTTAGCGGGCGTGGTTCTTGTATCTTTTTTCATCTCAATCACGTCAATAAGCGTCCAACGGCAGGATGTACCGCAATGGAGGAACAGCCGTTATTGGAGTTGATTCGTTGGTTTGATCCACAGAAAAAACCAAAATTACTGCAAATACCAAAAAGTGCGTGTGAGCAGTATCAAAAAGAGTTTGTGGGGATTGAGTGTGAGTGATTCCCTGAAGGGAATCCGAGTGATTAGTTTACGTCCACTTTTGGAGTGTTTGCGTTTGAAGCGGGAAGCATCGGGTAGGCAATCTGAGGTTTGCGTCCATCGAGCGCTTTTAGGAAGGTTTCAATCGAAGCCGTCTCAGCATTTGTGAGGGTTGTCCCTAGCTGTATGCGTCCCATTTCTTGGATGGCTTCACCCAGTGTTGCGATTTGTCCGTTGTGAAAATAGGGAGCGGTTTGGGTAATGTTACGTAAGGTAGGAACACGTACCATGCCGTTTTTATCCCCTTTGAAATCACCGACGTTCATGTGTTTGTATGCACCCGTAGCGCCAAACACTCGCATCGTTCCACCCAGTGCTATGTCATTATGACAAGTCGCACACCCTTTGGTGATAAACGTCTTAAGCCCTTTTTGTTCAGATTTGGTAAGTGCTTTTTTATTCCCGTTGAGGAAATCGTCATAGCGTGATGGAGTGACCAAGGTACGCTCAAATACAGCGATGGTATCGGCTACTTTTTCGAAGGTTATTTTGACGTTTTTGCCGTATGCTTTTTGGAACATTGTGACGTATTGCGGTATCGAGTTAACGACAGCGGTTACGTATTCTTTTGACGCTGCCATTTCAGGACCGGCTTGGATAGGCCCTTGTGCTTGATCTTCAAGATGAGGTGAGCGTCCATCCCAAAATTGTTGGCTATAAAAGACTGCATTGTAAACGGTCGGAGAGCTGAGATGGTGTGGGTTAGAGGCCCATTTGTGTCCGATTGCCGAACTCATTCCATCGCTTCCGCCCAATCCTACGTTGTGACAGCTGTTACAGCTAATTAAACCGCTTTTTGAGAGGCGTGGGTCCATGAAGAGCGTTTTACCCAGTTCAACTTTAGAAGAGGTCGTTGGATTGGCGGGGTTTGAGGTGAGTTTTGTTAATGCCACCTGAGAAGCCGGGATAGGCTTTAATCCTGCTTTTTGTGCGTCACTTTGGAGGGAGCCTGCCACGAGGGCACTGGCGACGAAGGCGGATAACATAAATATTTTCATTCTCTGTTCCTTTTAGTATTAAAATAATGGCGAAATTGTAGCACATACAAGGTTACAACACGGATGCATTAGCGTGGTGTTTAGGTTAAAGTTCTTGCATCACCGTGTGTCGATTGGTGTGTTCCAGCCGTCTGCACGAGGCTTCAAATGCCTCCGATTCACCGACGATGTAGCAATGCCCCTTGGCGCGGGTGATGGCGGTGTACAGCAGTTTGGTATTGAGCATGATGAGGTGAGAAAAACTCATCACCATGACGACGGTATCGTATTCCATCCCCTGTACCTTGTGGACGCTCAGAGCGTATGAGAGACTCAGTAAATTGGTGAGTTCCTCGTATTTGTATTGCACAACAATCTCTTCATTGGGATAGAAGACATGGCACAGTTCTTCGTCTTCATCCAATCTGAAAATCAGACCGCACATCCCGTTGAAGATTCTACGCTCGGCAGGATCTCCCCCCTCTTTGAATTGCTCGGTAGTATAGGAGGGCATGTTCTCATTTTTGGTGTGGACGACTTTGTCCAGCAGCCGATATTCCCCTCTGACGGTTTTGACTCTCTTTTTTGGATTGGGATTAAAGTATTCTTGTAGCAGGATATTGAGATTATCCACTCCCAATGCATGCCCTCGCATGGGAGAGATCACCTGAAAGGCTATGAGATATTCGCGTATTTTTTTATCGGCGAGTTTTGCTCGTGAATCGGGTAAATATTCGAGGGTCACTTGGGCAATTTCGGCTAGGATATTGTGAGCATTGGTTTTGACTACCTCGTCAAACTCTTGGGCGGTTAATGAGCGTTTGAGCGCATGGCGGTTTGGGATATCGACCCCGATAAAAGTAAAGTCTTCGTAGTGTTCCTGATAGTGAGGAATAATTCCCTGACGGACATCGTTTGCGATGAGGGCGATGGCTTGATCGCTGTGCTGGCGGTAGATTTGAGTGAGCATCACCGTAGGGGCGAGTTTGAGAGCGATGGCATCCGTGAGAGGATTCCCTGCTCCGATGGGGGGGAGTTGTGCATCATCACCCACGATGATAACGACCGCATCGGCAGAAATCTTGACCATGAGACGGGCGAAGAGTGTTGAATTGATCATGGAAGCTTCATCGATGAGCATCGCTTGGTAGGGCATCGTGTCTTGGGACTCGAATTTTACCAGCAGGCTTTGGATCGTACCGCTGGCATACCCGCTGCGCTCACGGATACGCTGGGAGGCGATACCGCTGAGGGCACAGGTCATGATGAGAGAGGGGTCTATACGCCGTGCGAGCAGATCCAACAGTGCTTTGGCTGTCGTACTTTTCCCTGTCCCTGCATACCCGATGAGAAACAGCAATCCCACCCCTGCATTGATCTGTTCGAGGGCCATGCGTTGCTGATTACCTAGATCAAGGGAATGTTCGGTTAAGAAGTTATCTAAATCCTTGCATATTATTTCCCCTTTAGTTTTTCCACGTCGGACAAATTGATCGAAGAGAACTTTTTCGGCTTCGTACAAACGAGAGGGAGAAAGTCTTCCGCTGGGCAGCAGCATGATTTTATCTTCACGAATTCGGTCTTCGAGGGCATGCTCGTAGATCTCTTCGTTGTTAAGTTCCAGAAGCAAATCAAGTTTGTTGTAGAGGATGTCTTGGGTAATACAGCTGTTTCCCTCAGCATCGCAATATTCGCTTAGCGTGTACTCCATGGCGGCTTGGATGCGGCGTTCATCGTGGTGGGAGATTCCCATTTGATGTGCGATTTCATCGGCTTTTTTAAAACCGATACCATTAATGGACATGAGGCCGTAGGGATTTTTTTTGATTGCCTCGATGGGTTCGGCAACGCCTTTCATCGCTGTTGCGATCAGACGAAGCAGGGTAGGGGTAACGCCGTAGGGGGCAAGAAATTCACCCAAAAGCCGCATGGAGCGAAACTGTTTCCATCCGCTTGAGAGTTTTTCGAGACGCTTGGCATTCATCCCCTTGATCTCCATAAGGCGCCCGATGTCGTTTTCCAAAATCTCGATGAGCTTTTCTTGACCGTATTTCTCGATCAGTTCGGCGGTAAGTTTTTTGGTAAAGCCTTTGACGACACGGTTGAGGAAGAAAAAAAGTTCGTTTTGATTGACGAGCAGGGATTCGGCTTTAAATGTCTTGCCGTAGTTTTTGTGCACTTCCCATTCGCCTTTGAGGGTGATGGCGGCATTGAGGAGATTGTCGACGGCGCTCTCATAATAGTAGGCACTGATTTTTTCACCGCTTTTGAGCGCGGCGATAAAAAAGCCGCCGTTTTCGTAGATGATTTTATCGATTTGACCAATGAGTGTTTGCATGGTGCGATTGTAGCACAATCACAAAAGAGGAAGCATTTAGAGGGTCAAAATGCCAAGTTATGCTTTAACGCGTAAAATTCGATCGGCTTCTTGGGATTTATACAGTTCTGCACACCCTTTGGAGAGTTCACGGATTTTGAGGATGTAGTTGGCGCGTTCGGTTACGGAGATGGCTTTTCGGGCATCGAGAGTGTTAAACGTATGCGATGCCATCATGCACAAATCGTATGCCGGTAGCGGAAGCTCGGCTTCCAGACATTTTTTACACTCCGCCGATTTTGCTTCAAACTCGGCAAAGAGCATCGCCGTATCGGCAATCTCAAAGTTGTATTTGCTGAACTCTATTTCGCCTTCTTTGTGGATGTCACGGTACAGTGTCTTACCGTATTGGTTCTCACTCCACACAATGTCAAATACCGTATCAACCCCTTGGAGATACATTGCCAGACGCTCGGTTCCGTAGGTAATCTCTACGGCAACAGGATCGCACGCGATTCCCCCTACTTGCTGAAAATAGGTGAATTGTGTCACTTCCATCCCGTTGAGCCACACTTCCCAACCCAGACCCCATGCCCCCAGCGTCGGAGATTCCCAGTTGTCTTCGACAAAACGGATGTCATGATCTTTGAGGTTCAGACCTAGGTACTCGAGGCTTTTGAGATACAGCTCTTGGATATTTTCAGGACTAGGCTTGATGAGCGCTTGAAACTGATAGTAGCTTCCCAGGCGGTTTGGGTTTTCGCCGTAGCGTCCATCGGTAGGACGGCGGCTAGGGGCGACATAGGCCACCGACCACGGTTGTGAATCAAGAGAGCGTAAAAAAGTCGCAGGGTGAAACGTACCCGCACCCGCAGGGATGTCGTAGGGTTGAACGATGGCACAACCCTGCTGGGCCCAAAATTGTTGAAGTTTTAAAAGCATATCGCCAAAAGTAATCATAAAAAGTCTCCGTAAAATAGTGGTAGAAGTATAACTTAGTCCAACTTACAGATAATAGAACCTATTTCATGACCCAAAGAGTGGGAAACGACGGAGCATTTCACTTTGAGTAAAAAGCACGTATTGGAGCGTTTGATTGGGGTCATGCACTCGTAATTCCCCATACCTTTTGCGATGATGAGATCAGCAGTGTCATAGAGCTTCTGAGCTTCGGGTGTGGCGCGCTCATACACAAATCCGGGAGTATTGACGCCGCTGTCGATCAGCGTACACAGTCGGTCCATATTGGCTTCTTTCGCTTCCTTCATCGTAACGTCATTGATGATGAAATTACCGCGCACCATGTAACAAATTTCAAGCTGTGGATAAAGGAGCTTGAGCTGTTCGATCGCCAATGCGTCAAAGAGATGTTCTCCCGTATTATCCCCGATATACAGCAGCGTTTTTGCGTCTTTTAACCGTTCTCGCAAGCGTTGCGTATCATCATGGGCAAATGGCGTATCAAATACGGAAGTAATCGCACCGTGCAAATCAAACGTCACTTCCGCCGCGAGATCAATGACATTGCCGACAACGGCTGTTTTGAGCAATGCCATAAACGGATCATCGCTTTGTTCTATTGTTTTGCGTAGAAACGGCACATAGTGATGGGCTTGAGCTGTGGCATGTTCCTTTTGAATATCATACAGATCGACTTTTCCGCTCAGTCGAGCCATTTCTTCATACAGCGGTGCGGCGATGACAGGAGGGGAGAGGGTGAAATCAGCATTTTCGAGAGAGTTTTCAACGTGGGAGAGGATGGCGTGGCTGAGTTTTTCATTCGCACCGATTGCGTCACAAACGCGTTTGCTTTGGGCGACAATGCACCCGATGCACTCGTTTTGGATGGTCATTGCGCGGCGTGGTCTTCGATGGTTTTTCCCCACATGAGTTTGTATTTACGGCGCATAAATTCGACTTCTTGCCCAGAAAGTTTGAGCTGTTCGGTCAAGACGGCGATGGTTCTGCGATCTTCGTCATAGAGTTCTTGCAAAGAGGCAAGCGCTTCTTTCAAAAAAAGATTTTCATTTTTGGTCGATTCAATCGTCTCTTCTTTGGCGGAGAGAACTTTTTCGTGGAGGTTGATGATGGTGCCGATTGTTTTTTCAACGAAACTCGCACCCATGGTAACGTCGGCATGAGAGGCACTCAGTTCGGTGAGCGTTGCGGGAACAAGATCACCCATGCTTTGCGCAGGGTCTATGAGTACAACACCCTCTTCGACAATCGTCGTGAGTTTTCCACGAACAACCAATGCTTCAATCGCCTCAACGTCCATGTTGGTCAATTCGGCATACTCGTAAATGCTCATCCAATGTTCGTGCATCTTCCATACCCTTTTGTCATTTACGAGTATGAAAGCAAAAGGCGTACCTACTTATAAAATAGTTTCAATTTCCATAGAATCCATCTCTACTTTCTTCGCTTTACTGATGCGGTCTTCTTGCAATTTCATACGAAGATCTTCGTTTTCGAGGGCAAGAATTTGCATGGCCAAATACGCCGAATTAATTGCTCCCGCTTTTCCGATGGCCACAGTTGCGACCGGCATTCCCGCAGGCATTTGCACGGTTGAGAGCAATGCGTCGATACCGCTGAGTGCAGAGGCGCTCATGGGAACACCGATGATCGGTTTGATTGTTTTAGAGGCTAAAACACCCGCTAAATGCGCCGCCATACCCGCAGCAGCGATAAATATTTGTGCCCCTT
>JAUPLR010000027.1 GCA_030836825.1 Campylobacterota bacterium | reverse complement strand
CGACGTCGTGATATGCTTCTTCGAGGTCTTGGCTTCGTGTGGCGAAGTGTTGGGGCCAAAACATGGCTATGTTTCCCTCTTCGTCGCGTTTGACCCCTCGAAAGATAGGAAAAGGAAACGTAGTAACGGGAAATGCATACTGTTTGTGATGGGTTATAAGGGCGTTATAGGCATCAATAATGTCTTCTGAGCGGATAAACGGTGCTGTCGCATAGATGCAGCATGCGGCGTCGATAACATCCCCGTTTGCTTGGAGTGTTTGGATGGCGTGCGCGATGACGGGGATGGTGGCGGTGTGATCATCGCTAAGCTCTTTGGGGCGCATAAAGGGTATTTCAGCGCCAAAACGGCGTGCTACGTCGGCAATCTCCTCATCATCGGTAGTGACAATGATGCGATCGAACACTCCAGACGCTTGCGCTGCTTTTATGCTGTACGCGATAATAGGAAGCCCTGCAAAGAGTTTGATGTTTTTACGAGGGATCCGTTTACTTCCCCCGCGTGCCGGTATGATAGCAACACGCATTAGAAACTGCATCCTCTATAAGAATACTTTTCAATGACTTCGAGAACGATATCTGCGACAGCCTCAGCATCGTTAAGAGACATCTTTTGATGGCAGGGGATCGAGAGCTCGCTTTTATAAAACGTTTCGGCAGTGTTCAACCGCTGTTCGCCGTAATGTTGTTTGTAAAAACTGTTCTGATAGATAGGTTTATAATGAACTTGTACCCCTAACCCTTTTTCTTGTACTTCTGCAAAAATTTCTTCTTTGACACAGTGAAGTTGCGGATTGAGTAAAAGAGGATAAAGATGACGTGCGCTTTGTTCATGTTCATCAATGTGTATGGTCGAAAAAAGTTTATGGTTTCTAAATCGTTCATCATAATAGTGGGCGATTGTCTCTCGTGCGCTGATGAAACGATCGAGTTTATGCAGCTGTGAGAGCCCCAACGCTGCCGCAAATTCTGTCATGCGAAAGTTATGCCCAAGATGGATCATATCTGAATTCCACAGCTGTTTTTTTACGATGCCGTGCGAGCGAAAGAGTCGTAAGGCAATTGCAAATTCTTCACTATTCGTTACCACTGCTCCCCCCTCACCTGTGGTGATAGGCTTGATGGCATGGAAACTAAAGATCGTCATATCAGCAAAAGAACCGATTTTTTGATGGTTAATGCCACTGCCAAGTGCATGGGAGGCATCGTCGATTACGAGTAAATTATGCTTTTTTGCTATCTCTTTAATAGCGTTAATTGCGACAGGTTTTCCGGCAAAATCAACAGGAACGATGGCTTTGGTTTGAGGGGTAATGCGTGATTCGATAAGTGTTTCATCGATATTTCCATCCATTTTAATATCGCAAAAAACAGGTTTTGCTTCCAATGCAATCGCCATATTTGATGTTGCGACAAAACTAATCGGAGTGGTGATGATTTCATCGTCTTTGCCGATTCCCGCCACAGCATAAGCGCCCAGCAAAGCAGAAGTGGCAGAATTAAAAGTAACGCAATATTTGGCACCCACATGGTGCGCAATAGCCTCTTCAAACTCTTGAACTTTTGAGCCTTGGGTCAGATGAGAACCGCGTAAAATCTCCACGACTGCCGCAATATCATCTTCTTCAATGAGTTGCGTCGAATAGGGGAGCATGGGTTATTTTTCCTCATTCTGAGTAAGTGCTATTTTTTCTAAGAGTTCTGCGGTATTGAGCCATTGTTCGTTTGTTTCAGAACTGTATTTGAACCCGTACTCAACAGGTGTCCCGATTTCACCGCAATTGTTTTTAGTAAAATCAGCGGCTTCGGTAAATTGGATAGAGGGTTTAATCACATAGTGATCGTGAAATTCGAGGGTGAGATGGGAATCATCGCGCGGACACATCACCTCGTGCATTTTTTCACCCGGACGAATACCGACGTTTTTATGGGGTATATCAGGAGCGATAGCGCGGGCAACATCCACCACCTTCATCGATGGAATTTTAGGGATAAAAATTTCCCCTCCATGCATGCGTTGAAAATTTTTGAGGACAAAATCAACCCCTTCTTGGAGCGTGATCCAAAATCGTGTCATCCGTTCATCGGTAATAGGAAGTTCAGCAGCTCCTTCAGAAATCAGTTTTTGAAAAAAAGGGACAACAGAACCGCGTGAGCCTAAAACATTTCCGTAGCGAACGACCGAGAATCGGATATCTTTACCTCCGCGAATGTTATTTGCAGCAACAAAAAGCTTATCGGAGGCCAGCTTGGTAGCACCGTATAGATTGATAGGGCTTGCCGCTTTGTCGGTTGAGAGGGCGATGACATGGCTTACATTACAGTGCAAGGATGCATCAATAACGTTTTGGGCACCGTTGATGTTGGTTTTGATGCATTCCATAGGATTGTATTCGGCAATAGGTACGTGCTTGAGTGCAGCGGCATGAACCACATAGTCAACACTGTTCATAGCGCTTTGGAGGCGGGAAAGATCACGGACATCCCCGATAAAGTAACGCATACAGGGATCATTAAAGCGTTGAGCCATTTCATATTGTTTGAGCTCATCACGAGAATAGATAATAATCTTATTGGGCCGGTAATGCTTCAGAATGGTAGTTACAAATTGTTTCCCAAAACTGCCGGTTCCCCCGGTTATAAGTATATTCTTTCCATTGAGCATCGCACATCCCTCAGTCTAACTTATCCTTGAATAAGCAAAAAGAGTGCCATGTATGTTTAGTTATTAATCCGCATTGGCTTGCGCATCTATTTGTTGTTGCAGTGAGCCAAATTGCTGATTCATTCGGCTTATCATTGAGTCATATGCGGCAAATCGTGCGGTCATTGATGCGTAACGAGCCTCCAGCAGAGCCAGAGAGCGTGTTTTGTTAGCCGTCAAAGATTTTAATTCCGCCTCAGAATTTTCTGTGAGCGTCGTCAGAGTTCCATTGCTCCCAGTATAGCGAGTCATTAAGGTGTTCAATTTGGTAAAAACTCCATCTTCCGTCGTTCCATCTGCGTCAATGTTGCTAAAAAATTCCGATGACGCAACGGCATCGGAATTAAACTTATCAGTAAAAGTAGAAGTTTTAAAGCTCATCGCTCCCGTTTCATCTAAATCAATTCCATACAACGCCAGTGAATTTCCCTGAGCATTAATAGAGGTCATAAGACGAGTTACTTCGCGACCAATAGCATTAATGGAATTGTCACCGTTGAAAATTCCCACCTTTCCTGCCTCAACGTCGGTTGTCGTCATGTCTTTAAGTTGACTCATGAGGGTATTATAACTTTTGACCAGAGTAGACATCTCCAAAGCGATTGTGTCCACATCCTGCGTAATGGAGATATTGGAGGTAATGCTTGTGCTGTCTTGGAGAAGATTGATCGTAACTCCGGGAGTAATATCCGTTACTACATTAGAACTACGAGTTAAAGTAATACCGTTGTATTTAAAGCTGGCATCCTCGGCAGCTTGAACTTCTTGCATGGTCCCTGTCGGATTGGTGAGTGCATCATACGTGATTAACTTTTGATCCAAAAAGCCTCCACTGTCCGTTGTAACAATTTTTTCACTTAAACCCGTCTCTTTTGAACGTAAAATGAGTCGATAGTCGCTTGCGCCTACTTGAAGAACAGAGGCTTGAATTTTATCGCCTGCTTGGAGGTTAATGGCATCTTTTAATTCTTCTAACGTCATGGTGTCTGTATAGTCTACCCCAAACGAAAGACCGCCTGAAGTAAGGGTCATCGTCCCTGACCCTCCGCTGGCAACGGGTGCGATGGTTGATGAAAAGGCGCCAGATTGGTGAATATCATTCAAGGCCATTTTTGTATCAGAGATTGAAAAGGATTGGACATTGACTCCAGCAGCAGCAGAAACGCTGACCGCACTGGTGCTGCCGGACGTGGAACGTCCTTGATACAAAGCATCATCGCTTAAAGAACTTACACTGCTTTGGAACGAAGAAAGAAGGCTATCGAGCAATCCGATTGCCTGTCCCTTTTGTTGCTGAAGTGTGATTTTATTATCAATTGGCGTAATAAGAAGCGAGGTGTCCCTGCTTTTTAGTTTGTCAATAATATCAGCCGTAAGAACTCCTGAACCGATACCCAGCGAGTTAATAGTTCCAGACATGGTAAATCCTTTTACATATATCTTTAATGAATAGCATATCGACCATTATGCTGTAAAGCTTTAACGGTCATGAGTGAGTAAGCAATAAAGATACCATCCTGCTGTTCTTGCATTTGTTCACAGTGTTGGCTATAATTTCATCTCTCTTCGTTAGACCTGTGCAAGGGTATGTGCTGACAGCGTGTCAGGGTAGGAATACAGCAGCACACCAGTGCGTATTTTGTGCCGCAGGTATCTGACGGAGAGTCTTCTCTTTGCTGTTCTTATCACATAAAATACATTTCAGTAAAAAATTATTAATCTTCTCGGTATTGCCCGACTTTACACGTTCCTGCGCTTGTAGGCGGATTATCGCGCAAATAGCACAAGTCTTCATACGCTTGCTTCAATACCTTGCTTTCTCGCAGTAGCGGTAACATTTTTTCATCTTTTAGGGTTAACGAGAGGGACGTGTCGTAAAGAAGTGCTTTTACTTCGGCGTCAACGGCTTCCAATGCCGCTTCCAGATGGGTAAGAGAAATCATGAAAAGCCTTTTTGAAAAATTATAGCAATGATGGTCTAAAAGAGGCTACCTTGAAGCGCTTTTAATTTAAAACTTTTACGATGAATGTCACAATGTCCATGTTGTCGTATCGCTTTGACATGCGCGCACGTGCCATATCCTTTGTGCTTTGCAAACCCATAATGGGGATAAAGAGCGTCAAGCTCAATCATCTCACGATCACGGGTCACTTTGGCAAGGATGGAGGCTGCACTTACTTCAGGGATAAGGGCATCTGCTTTGACGAGGGTACGCAAGCTGCTCACCCCAAATTTTGAGTTTCCGTCAAACAAATAATCATCCGCACTCAGACAACCCAAAATCTCTTCCAACCCCATCTTCAGGCAGGCAGAGAGCCCAAGCGTATCAATTTGTTGTGCGCAAAATCGGACGATGTGAGAGTCGGAATTGTCGAGGATGAGATCAAAGAGTGCTTCACGCTTTTTTTCGCTGAGTTTTTTGGAGTCGTTCAACCCTGTGATAGGCTTATGCAAAATAACACCTGCCATCACCAATGGCCCAGCCAATGGCCCGCGTCCCGCTTCATCCATTCCGCACAGTTTCATTTTATATCCCTTTTGGTTGTAAAATTCGCTATCATACTGAAAAAAGGATCAATAAGATGAAAAAATCAGTTTTAACGGCTTTGTGTTTAGCCTCTGTAAATGTTTCTGCAGCGATGATTTTAGGGTTTGGTGTTGAAGCTGATTCGTATAGCCCTTCGGTAAGCGGTGATTTTGATTACAAAACAACGACTACCCATTTTAACAATGAGCGTCATTCGGGTTATCAAGTTGGTCTTTATTTGGAACATCCCGTACCATTATTGCCGAATATTCGTCTTGATTTAACGCCGGAATCTTCTTTTACGGGTTCCGACGGTGCGGCGGGAATCAACGAGGTCTCTTTCAATCAAACCGACGTAACCCCTTATTATGAAATTCTTGATAACGTTGTTGATTTAGATATTGGGATCACGTTTAAGGTAGTGGAGGCCAAGATACAAGGCGCTGTTAATCAGGAATTTAGTGAAGTGATTCCAATGGGATACTTAAGCGCTGGCATAGACCTTGTGGGAACGGGGCTTAGAATTGCCGGTGATGTAAAATACACCGAATACAAGGGGGACTCATTAGGGGACTCGCGTATTAAGGCGGTTTGGAATATTACTAAATTTTTTCAGGCACAAGCAGGTTATCGATATGAGACATTAAAGATCAACAATCGTTTCGATGTCAACGCAAATAGTATTATAGAGGGACCTTTTATCGGATTAGGCGCCACTTTTTAAATCCTCTATTCTTCTCCCAGTGCCCATTGGGCAAACGGGACCATCTCGATTCTGGCAATGGGATGGGAGAGCGTACTCTCTAAATTCATGGTCACAACAATCACTTCTTGAACTTCATGGGTAATAATAAATGCCTCAAGCACTTCTACTTTTTTAAAGAGAGAGTGTTCATTGTCAAACGGAACTGCCAAAACAATTTGGGCGCGCGAGGGCAAATAAAAATCAATTCCTTCTTCATAATAGCATTCGATGCCGTGTTTAATCAATTCCAAATAGATGAGATTTTCAAAAACCCGCCCAAAATGCTTTTGCAGTGTTAGCGCGTGCTTGATTGCTATGTCGCATAGATAGAGCTTTTTAACGGCATTGGGGTGATTGAATTTTTCAAGTCCATACAAATAACGGCGTTCATAGAGCGATTGCAAATGCACGTAAAGTTTGTCCTTGGAAATTTTGCGCTCAGTTTTGAGCCGTTCATAGAGATTGTGAGCGGAAACTTTTTGGGTCATCATTTTGGTGGCTTGAATCAATATCGCAAATTCTGTCTCGTCGAGGGCATTCGTAAAAAGCTTCTGCAGATACAACGAGCGCTCCTCGCTGGGAATTTTGTGCATGGCGGGAAATCCGCCC
The DNA here is from genome assembly GCA_030836825.1 of Campylobacterota bacterium. Lineage (GTDB taxonomy): Bacteria > Campylobacterota > Campylobacteria > Campylobacterales > Sulfurimonadaceae > Sulfuricurvum. The sequence goes on along the minus strand of JAUPLR010000027.1, from coordinate 4,679 downwards.
AATTGAAAAAAGTGGCTCAGCGCCGTAGAATCGTATTTTTGCTCAAAGGCTAAAAATTCTTCATAATCCAATAAGTTGAGTTGCATAACAGTATAAGGCGTTTCTATGGGATGTTCACCGGCAAGGATTAGCTGATCCATCTCAAACAACGCTATCTCGTCACGGTAGTTGTCTAGGGCTAGGATTGAAATTTTTTGTTCTTTACAAAACGCCTCTAATACGGTGTTGAGTTCAGAAATGTCCAAACGTATATCACGGCAATCGAGATAGAGATAGGCTGATTTTTTATGCGTCAGCAAATAATGCTTGATCAGTGAGGTTTTGCCACATTGTGAAATACCACAAATCGAGACACTCTCCTTGGGAAGGGAGACCTTTCGTTCTAGGTATCCGGCATTGTGTAAATCGTAACGATAATACTCGTCCAATAAGCTTTTCATGTACAACTCCTAATGAAAAATGATAGCATAAAAAGTATGCTTCCTTTTTGAAAGGAAACAAATTTATGCTAACGCGCGTTTTTGCTCCCTGAAATCCTTGACCCATGAGGGGTTTGTCGATATAATTTCATCTGCCTTACATTAGTCAGCATCGACTGACGAGTTCTTTATAGAGGAAAACATTATGGAAAAGATTCGTTTGAAACTTAGAGCATACGATCATCGTGTGCTTGATCGTTCAGTAGCTTCTATTGTAGAAGCCGTAAAGCGTACAGGTGCGGAAATCCGTGGCCCGATACCTTTGCCAACAAAGATTCGTAAATATACGGTTCTTAAATCACCTCACGTTAATAAAAAGTCTCGTGAGCAATTTGAGATTCGTATGCACGCACGTTTGATCGACATCGTATCGGCTACGCCGGATACCGTTGATTCATTGATGAAACTTGACTTGGCTCCAGAGGTAGACGTAGAAGTACGTTCTATGGACAAGTAAGGAGTGGGTATGGAATACATTGTAGAAAAAATCGGTATGAGCCGAACAGTCGGCGTTTCCAGCAAAGTAGTAACTCTTTTAAAAGTAAAAGAAGTAAAAGTTTGCGATGTGAACAATGGTACTGCGCTAGTAGCGTACAGTCAAGGTAAGGCAAAAAATAAGCCTATCGAAGGTCAGCAAAAGAAGTATAACCTTTCTGCTGAATTCAATAAGTTCGCTACTCTAACGGTTGCTAACACTGAAGCAGGCGACTTGGATATGTCCCCTTTGAGCGAGGCAAAAAAGCTCAAAAGTACATTCAACACCAAGGGACGCGGTTTTACCGGTGTTATGAAGCGTTGGAACTTTAGTGGAGGCCCAGGCGCACACGGTCACCGTTTTCACCGTACAGGTGGATCAATCGGTAACCGCGAGTGGCCGGGTAAGGTCCAAAAAGGACGCAAAATGTCGGGTCACTACGGTAACGAGCAAGTTACGGTAAAAAATGATGTTTTGTCATATGACGCACAAAACGGTGTATTGGTTGTCGTGGGTTCAATCCCAGGTGCAAACGGTGCTCTAGGTCGAGTAAAGGTTGTTAAATAATGAGTGCAATTGTACTGAATGAAAAATTCGAAAAAGCATCTGAATTGGCATTGCCTGAGAGCTTTAAGGGTATTAATACGCATAACTTGTACTTGTACGTTAAGTCGTATCAAGCAGGTTTGCGTGCGGATACTGCAAGTGCTAAAACACGTTCAGAAATGCGCGGTGGCGGTAAAAAGCCATGGGCACAAAAAGGTAAGGGCGGCGCTCGCGCCGGCTCACGTCGTTCCCCTATATGGGTTGGCGGTGCGGTAGCTCACGGTCCAAACACGGGTCGTAACTACACACAGAAGATCAACAAAAAGCAAAAGAAATTGGCACTTAAATGTGCGTTGGATGCTTTAGCAACTGCTGGGAAGCTTTTCATCGTTGATTCGATTGAAGTACCAAGCGGAAAAACGAAAGATGCAAAAGTATTGTTCGACACATTGAATATGCGTGATGTATTGCTTGTTAAACAAATTCTTGATGAGAACACTTATCTTGCATTCCGTAACATTGCTGCAACGTACGTTGTTGAAGCAAATGAACTCAACGCCTTTTTGGCTGCGACATATCGCTCGGTAGTAATCGAAAAAGCGGTATGGGAAAATCTGATTAAAGAGAGCTGAGATGGCAGATATTACTGATATCAAATCAATTTTACATACAGAGAAGACCCTTGGTCTTCAGGAGTCGGGCGTAATCGTAGTTCAAACGTCTACACGTATGACTAAAAATGCTCTAAAAGAGGTGTTCAGAGAGTACTTCGGAATTGTTCCGGCTCGTGTGAATTCTTTGAACCAAAGCGGAAAAGTTAAAAAATTCCGCGGTCTATCTGGCAAACAAAACGACTTTAAAAAGTTTTATGTTAAGTTGCCAGAAGGCGCACAAATTGATAGTTTGGCGGTGTAATTATGGCAATCAAAACCTATAAACCAACTACCCCTAGCCGACGTTTCATGACAAACGTTGACAATTCAGACATCACTGCAAAGGCAAGTGTCCGTTCATTGTTGACAAAATTGACTGCTCACGCAGGACGTAATAATAATGGTCGTATCACTTCTCGTCATAAAGAAGCCGGCGCTAAAAAACTTTACCGTATCATTGATTTCAAGCGTAATAAGTTTGGTGTTGCCGGTACAGTAGCTGCGATTGAATACGATCCATACCGTAACTGTCGTATCGCTCTTGTTAACTATGCAGATGGTGATAAGCGTTACATTCTTCAGCCTAAAGGTATGGTTGTCGGTGATTCTGTCGCTGCAGCTGAAAGCGGTTTGGACATTAAATCGGGCAATGCCATGAAATTGATGAACATCCCTGTGGGTACTACGGTTCATAACCTTGAGCTTAAACCCGGCAAAGGCGGACAAATCGTTCGTTCAGCGGGAACGTCTGCTCAGATTATGGGACGTGAAGGCAAGTACGTATCAGTACGTCTTCCATCAAGCGAAATGCGTTACGTTCTTGGTGAATGTATGGCGACAATCGGTATCGTTGGGAATGAAGAATACATTAACGTCGTTATCGGAAAAGCTGGACGTACTCGCCATATGGGTATCCGTCCTCAAACACGTGGTTCTGCTATGAATCCTATCGATCACCCGCACGGTGGTGGTGAAGGTAAGACAAACTCAGGACGTCACCCGGTTACTCCATGGGGTAAACCAACTAAAGGTGCTAAAACACGTAAGAAGAAAGCAAGTGATAGACTTATTATTACTCGCCGTAAATCAAATCCGAAGAGGTAGGGTATGGCTAGATCAGTAAAAAAAGGGCCGTTCGTTGACGGACACCTTATGAAAAAAGTGATTGCTGCCAAAGAGACTAAAAGCAACAAGCCTATCAAGACATGGTCACGCCGTAGCGTTATCTTGCCTGATATGATCGGTTTGACGTTTACCGTCCACAATGGCCGTCAGTTTGTACCGGTTTTCGTTTCTGAAAACCACGTAGGCTACAAACTTGGTGAATTTTCACCAACACGTACGTTTAAGGGCCATAAAGGTTCTGTACAAAAGAAAATCGGGAAATAAGGAAGAGATATGGCAAGAGCATTATTAAAATTCGTTCGCGTATCTCCGATTAAATCTCGTTTGATCGCTCGCGAAGTTCAAGGTATGAACGCTGAACAAGCATTAGCAGCATTGGAATTTACTCCAAATAAAGCGGCAAAAATCATTGCGAAAGTCATTGCGTCTGCAGTGGCTAACAGCGGTATCGAAGCGGACGGCTGTGTTGTTAAATCATGCCGTGTCGATAATGGACCGGTGTTGAAGCGTATTATGCAACGTGCACGTGGAACAGCATCTGGAATTCGTAAACCGACTGCGCACATTTTGGTAGAAGTAGAGGGTAAATAATTATGGGTCATAAAGTTAATCCTATCGGACTACGTCTTGGTATTAACCGCAACTGGGAATCTCGTTGGTTCCCTAACTTTAAAACGGCTGCGGGTTACCTTGGTGAAGACCATAAAATCCGTACTTTTTTGAAAAAAGAACTTTACTATGCAGGTGTGAGTAACATCGTCATCGAGCGTACCGCTAAACGTCTGCGTGTAACGATTATCGCGGCTCGTCCAGGTATCATCATTGGTAAAAAAGGTTCTGATATTGAGAAAATCAAAGATTCTCTTAATAAACTCATCGGCAAGCCGGTTGCAATTAACATTAAAGAAGAGAAAAAAGCACAATCTTCGGCACAACTCGTTGCTGAAAACGTGGCTACTCAACTTGAAAAACGTGTTGCTTTCCGTCGCGCAATGAAAAAAGTGATGCAAAATGCTCAGCGTGCCGGTGCAAAAGGTATTAAGATCTCGGTTGCCGGTCGTTTGAACGGTGCTGAGATTGCTCGTACGGAATGGTATTTGGAGGGACGTGTTCCTTTGCATACCCTTCGTGCGAAAATCGATTACGGTTTTGCAGAAGCGCACACCACTTACGGTGTAATCGGAATCAAAGTACACATTTTCAAAGGTGAAGTACTCACCAAGGGTATTCAACCAGAATCTCTAGAACAAAAAGAAGAGCGTGGCGATGACCAACAACGTCGTCCTCGCAGAAAGGCTTAATAATCATGTTGATGCCTAAACGAACGAAATATCGTAAGCAAATGAAGGGGCGTAACCGTGGTTACGCAACTTCTGGAAATAAGTTGGAATTCGAGATCGG
>JAUPLR010000026.1 GCA_030836825.1 Campylobacterota bacterium | reverse complement strand
TACACAAAGGGTTAGCTTCCAGTGCAAACGAATACTCACGCATAGCATCCGCATACTGACCCGCCAGAAAAAAATTGTTAGCCTGACTGAGGGTTTTTGCTAATTTGGTTGATTTCACGGTTACCCTCCAAAATAATATTAAATGTATATCGACATAATATCGAAATTATAGTGTAACAATCTGGTTTTCCATACCTTGTGGAACATTTATAACCGTAAGCTCTGGATGTATATCCATACGGAGTTGGCGCTCCACTCCGTACTTAAGGGTGTTTCCGCTGCTTCCACAACCGACACACGCCCCCTGTAACTGAACATAGACCGTCCCATTCTTCACCGTCAAAAATGCAATATCACCACCATCAAGCGCCAAATTGGGACGAACTTTGTCGATCACGTTACGCACTGGCTGCATTAACTCTTCATCAGTAAATGGAATCATAAAAATATTACCTTGTATTGAGAAATGAATATGACAATATAGAGAAATTGCACTAAACATGTACTAATAGGAACTTGATAACTTTAGAGTAAAGTTTTTCTTAAGAAGAGAGGGGAATACGCGTGGGGGTATTGAACTCGTTATACGAGTTCAATGTATGCCATAACCGTTGCGTCGCCGCGACGGATACGAGTTTTAACGATACGGGTGTAACCACCCTCACGCTGGGTGTATTTTGGAGCTACTTCATTCAAAAGCTTTTTAGTTGCCTCTTTATTTTGCAATGCTGCAAAAATAGCACGGTGAGCATTTGCATCGCCTACACGTGCGGTAGTAATTAATTTTTCAGCAAATGAACGAACTTCTTTTGCTTTAATCAACGTTGTTTCGATTTTGCCGTGTTCAATCAACGCAATGCTAAGGTTCTTCAACAAAGCAGCACGGTGTGAGCTTGTTCGACCTAATTTGCGGTATCCGTGACGATGTCTCATGATACTTCCTCTTTATAATTTTAGACGATAAAAGAACGCGTCCTTTTATCTACGTTGCTAAATAATGTTTATTCAGCTTCGATTTTTGATTTGATTGCAGTGATTAAATCATCTGCTAAATCTTGCCCTACTGCATAACCGAATTCATTAATTTTTTCTAAAATCTCTTCAAACGATTTTTTACCAAGGTTTTTAACTTCTTTCAAATCATTTTGACTCATCATGACGATTTCGCCAATATGTTTGATATTTGAACGGTCTAAACAGTTAAAACTACGAGCGCTGAGGCCTAATTCTTCAATACGTGCACCCAAACGCTTAAGTTCCGGATGATCATCTGAATTTTCAACGACTGCATTGGTTGTTTTAATGCTCACTTCGCTGTTAAATACAGCCATTTGAGCATACATAACGTCGAGCGAATTTTTAAACGCATCCACCGGCGAAATTTGACCATCTGTAACGATGTTAATAATCACTTTTTCGAAGTTAGGATTGTCTTCAACCAAGACGTTTTCGATCGCATACGTCGCACGACGAACGGGAGTAAAATACGCATCAAGCGCAATGTATCCATCGCCTAGCATGTCACGAATGTCTTCGCTTGGTGTATAGCCGATCCCTTGGTGAATTTTGACACTAAAATTAAGCGTCGCGTCTTCATTCAATGTTGCCAAAAATCCATTAGGAGTAACGACTTCAACATCATCATTTTCCAAATCACTACCATGAATTTCGCAAGGGCCTGCAAAAGCATAGTTGATCTCTTTTTCTTTAAGGCCGTTTTTCAACTTGAAACGAATACCTTTTAAGTTAATGATAAAATCAGAAATATCTTCAAGCATACCGCGCACAGAGTCAAACTCATGCTTAGCACCCTCGATTTTAATTCCGATTGGAGCAAAACCGACCGAACTGCTCAATAAAAAGCGACGGATTGGGTGGGCAATAGAAACTGCGTATCCTGTTTCAAACGGATACGCAATAATGTTCGCTTCATTCGGACTAATTTGCTCAACGACAAACTCTTTCGGAAGAAGCGGAGATGTTTTAATTTTTTTCATGCTGAGTGCCCTTTATTTAGTGATTATTTCGAGTAAAGCTCGACGATTAGACGTTCTTCTACAGGAATAACAATCTCTTCACGCTCTGGGAGACGCGTAAAGATACCAAATAATTTAGCTTGATCAATATCAACCCATGCTGCAAGACCAGTTTGGTTTGTAAGCTCACCTGCACGAATAATTTGGTTATTCTTTTTGCTACGCTCAATAATTTCGATTTTTTGACCAGGCTTAACACGGTACGATGGAATATCAACACGATGACCATCAACCAAGATATGACCATGATTTACCAATTGACGTGCGAAACGACGTGTTGTTGCAAAACCCATACGGTAAACAACATTGTCAAGACGCTGCTCAAGAAGCAATACTAAATTTGTACCGGTATTTCCTTGGCGACGCTTTGCTTCATCAAACAATGAATGCATTTGCTTTTCGCTCAAACCGTACATAAACTTCGCTTTTTGTTTTTCACGAAGTTGTGTACCGTATTCAGAAATTTTTGTACGGCGCTGACCGTGTTGACCTGGTCCGTAAGGACGCTTGTCAAGTGCACTTTTACCTGCAAGACGACGCTCACCTTTTAGACCAAGGCTAACACCGAATCTTCTTTCGATTTTTTCTACGGGTCCTCTGTATCTTGCCATAGCTTCGCTCCTTAGACGCGTCGGCGCTTAGGCGCACGACATCCATTGTGTGGCAGTGGAGTAACGTCTTTCATAAATGAAATACGTAGTCCCTCAATAGCACCAACACTTTTAACTGCAGTTTCACGACCAGAACCTGGTCCCTGAACTTTGATTCCCACTTCTTTAATTCCGTGGACCATTGCTTTTTCTAAAGCCGATTCTACTGCTTGTTGCGCAGCAAATGGAGTAGATTTTTTTGAACCTTTGAAGCCAAGCGCACCGGCTGAGCTCCATGCGATCATATTACCCATCTCATCTGTTACCGTTACAAGAGTGTTATTGAACGTTGCAAGAATATGTACTATACCTCTTGCAATATTCTTTTTGACGACTTTTTTACGAGTTGCTTTTCTTTTTGCCATACTCTAATCCCTTATCTTGTGACTGAACCGACAGTTTTCTTCTTACCTTTGCGCGTACGTGCATTGGTTTTGGTTTTTTGACCACGGCATGGGAGACTTTTACGATGACGAAGACCACGGTAAGAACCGAGATCCATCAACGCTTTAATATCCATAGCAACTTGCTTACGAAGGTCACCTTCAACAACGGCACTCGCGCGAATTTCTTTCGCGATTGTTGCAGCGTCATCTTCAGTCAATTCGAATACACGCTTGTTGTAATCGAGACCTGTAGCATCCAAAATCTTACGAGACGTATGCAAACCAATACCATAGATATAAGTTAATGCATATTCCAGACGTTTTTTCTTAGGTAAGTCCACACCGGCGATACGTGCCATGCTTATCCTTGTCTTTGTTTATGTTTAGGGGTTTTGCATATTACGCGAACAACCCCTTTGCGCTTGATGATTTTACAATCGTCGCACATTTTCTTCACTGAAGAACGTACTTTCATCGGTAAGCTCCGTTATATAGCTTCTTTGACCTCTCTTAGGTACACGCGAACGTATACCAATACTTGTTACTACTTTTGAAAGCAGTTACAAACATTCAATCACGCTTGTCTGAGAGGGCAAAGTGGACGCGTATTTTACATAAGTTTAAGTTAAAGTTTTATTAAGATGAAGAAGAAGGGTAATATTCTTCCTCGTAGAGGAAAGCTTTAGTGCCTAAGCGGCTAGCGTAGCAAAAGGGATGCATTCCTTTTGCGTCAAATTAAATAATTCGTATCATAAAAGGTTTTTCTAATACCGCATCAAGGTGTTCGAGGTCTTTGATCATCGCACATACATCGCTTTCTAAGGCTTCATGTGTCGAAAACAACAAATGGGCACATTGTGCTTCGTACGGACGCTGCAACATTGTTTCTACGGATATTCTATGATCTGCGAAAAGCTGTGTTATTTGCGCCAACATCCCCGGCTTGTCACTGATTCGCAAACGCAAATAATATTTAGAACGTATGTTGCCTGAATCCTTGAGCGTTAATCCCTCTTCCAGCGGATGGTTAAACCCAAGCATAGGAGAGCGTTTGCCCGAACGGACGATATCAATGATATTGGCAACAACCGCACTTGCCGTTGCATCTCCGCCGGCACCCGGCCCATAATACAATGTCTCACCGACACGGTCACCCACAACGCTGATACCGTTCATAACACCATCAATTTTACCGATCATTGCGTCTTTCTTGACCAATGCCGCATGGACTCGCAATTCTACTTCCATACCATCGCGTTTGGCGATTCCCAAGAGCTTAATCGTATAACCAAACTCTTTGGCAAAAGCGATGTCGGCTTGGGTTACCCCTTCAATCCCCTCAATCAAAATCTCTTCAGGTTTCGCATCGATACCGTAGGCGATGGAGGCAAGGATTAGAAGCTTATGCGCCGCATCAAAACCGCCGATGTCAAAAGTAGGATCTGCCTCGGCATAACCCAAACGCTGCGCTTCTGCTAAGATTGAGTCGAAAGCTATCCCCTCGTTCATCATTTTGGTGAGCATGTAGTTGCACGTACCGTTCATAATCCCCATAATAGAAAGAATATGATTGGCGGATAAGCCCTCACGCAACGCACTGATGATAGGAATTCCGCCCGCAACGCTCGCTTCAAATTCAAAAGGGATATCTCCCGCGATCTCTTGAAGCTCATAACGGTGATACGCCAAGAGCGCTTTGTTTGCCGTTACAACCGATTTTTCGCTCGCAAGCGCTGATTTAAGAATACGAAAGGGCTCATCAACCCCACCCATTAGCTCAACAACGATATCAATTTCAGGGTCATTGATAATATCCTCCGGATTTTGAGAAAGCTCAATTCCAAGATCTCGTGCTTTTTCCAAATTGCGAACGACGCCACGCTTAACAACGATTGCATCGCCTGCGCGCGCAGTGATAATCGCCGCGTTTTCCTCAAGAATTTTAACAACACAGCGTCCTACCGTCCCGACACCGATAACACCGACACGAATCATGCGTGAACCTTACATTCAAACTGCTGTAAAAAAGTTTTGATGTTTTTTGCTGCTTGACGAATGCGTTTATCATTTTCAATCAAGGCAATACGAACGTACTCATCCCCGTACTCGCCAAATCCAATTCCCGGAGATACCGCAACATTCGCTTCAACAAGCAGGCGTTTTGAAAATTCCAAACTGCCCAAATGACGTGCACATTCCGGAATACGCGCCCAAACAAACATCGATGCTTGATTTCGTCGCATCGGCCATCCTGCGCGGTTAAATGCTTCTAGCAATATGTTCTGTCGATGATCGTATTTATCAGTGATCTCTTGCACGCACGTCTGATCCCCTTGAATCGCAATGGTCGCAGCTACTTGAATCGGAGTAAACATCCCATAATCCAACCAGCTTTTGATTTTTTGCAGCGCCCCAATCAGTTTTGCATTCCCCACAAAAAAGCCTACACGCCAGCCCGCCATGTTGTAGCTTTTTGAAAGAGTAAAGCTCTCAACCGCGACATCCTTAGCCCCAGGGACCGAAAGAATCGAAGGTGTTTTATAACCATCAAACGTCAAATCCCCATACGCAATATCACTAATAATGTAAAAACGCTCTCGCTTTGCCATCTCAACAATGCGTGTGTAAAACGCTGGAGTTACCGTCGCCGTGGTTGGATTATGCGGGAAATTAACGACCACATATTTTGGCTTTGGAAAAGAGGTATGAAATGCCGTCTCTAGCCGTTCAAAAAAGAGATCTTCATCGACTTTGTAATCTTCATCAAAGGGGAGCTCCATTTTTTGAACATTTCCTCCTGCAAGGATAAAGGCATACGAATGAATCGGATAGGTTGGATCAGGAACAACAACCACATCGCCCGGATTGGTAATTGCATACGCCAGATGCGCGTAGCCTTCTTTTGATCCCATAGTCGCAACTGCTTCCGTTTCAGGGTCAAGATCAACATCGTACCGTCGTTTATACCAGTCGCAAATGGCTCCGCGCAATTTTGGGATACCTTTGGATACAGAATATCCATGGACTTTCGTTTTTTTCGCCGATTCAATCAGTTTTTCGCGAATATGCACAGGGGTATCCCCATCCGGATTTCCCATACTAAAGTCAATTACGTCTGCACCTGCACGTCTGCGCGCCATTTTGAGCTCACCGACCTCAGCAAAAACGTACTTAGGAAGGCGCTTGATACGATCAAACTGTATTTCATCAAACATTATTGCAACCTGTCAAAAAAATTGCGCCATTCTAACACAGAGGGACTCCAAAAAAGCTTATAGATATTATTGTGCCTCGTTTGCACAGCCTACCCACATCCCTTCTTTGAGCATTTTCATCCCATTTGCATTGGAAACTTTTAAATACATGGCATTTTCAGGGAGTTTAAAAATAAGGCGGTCATGGGATTTGAATTCACGAAAAAAGGCTAAAATCTGCATATTACTATCAAAAACGGCAATTTCAGGATACCATTGATTGCCATAAGGAGCTTCTATAGAGATTCCTTGCGCTTTATTAACAACAAACCAATAGGGAAGTCCCCTTCGCTCTAGCTGTGCCCCTTCGTCTTCGCTAATGGGGGCAAGATTCCAAAAGGCGTGTGTTGCATCCAGATCCATCCTCCACTGCTTATTTTTCAATTGCCCAGATTTGACCACGATTTGATGTTCGCTCAATGCATCGCTAAACCCTTTTGGATCAAACGCTTTCTTCCCATACAGAGCATACTCCATCTCGACCATGCCATCCGCACTCACGAAACGATGCATATCCGCTTTGAACCCCATTGATCCAAATACCTGTTGAACAATGGCACTTGAGAGCAACCCGCCTTGCGAAATGGTGATATGCACCCCGTTTTTCATATCTCCCAACGCCAATGAATACATCAGCAGCAGCGCAAATAGCAGCCGTTTCACTACCAGTTGGTTCCTTTATTTATCTCTGTAAATTTTGCTTCGTTAATTTGTTGTAATTTTCCATCTTCAAGCGTAAACCAAACCGCATTTCTCTCTCTTAACGTTTTATTTCCCTCAGGCGTCATGATTTCTAAACGCCCATGCCCAAACATAAAAAGGGTGTTTTTACTTCCATCCAAAACAATACTATCTTTGGTAACTTTTTGAGTTTTTTTACCTGAATGCATGTCCATCATGCCTACCCAGACTTTTGCGATAGGCTTTATATTCATGGCGCTTTCAAAATTTACAACGGAAGCCGTACTTGTATTTTTCTCATGCTTCACAACCGATACATTGGCTTCTGCAACAGGAAGCACTCCTGTCACATTCATTTCTACAGGAAGGGTTACGTCGGTATTTTGATCCACTACTTGCACGTCAGTACTGCTGAGCTTTATCACATCATCCGAAGGAGAAATGCTCAACTTCCCTTGGGTCATCGATCCCAAAGCGATTAATACGGCAATGACTACGATACCGCCAAGCACCCATTTTTGTCTGGACCTTGATTGGGCTTGCAAAATAACCGATGATTTTGGAAGAATCACCTCCGGATGTGTTTGCATAAATTCATCGTATTCCTGACGAATATCGGAAAGATCAATCCCATATTCACGTTCTAATATAGACATAAATCCCATAAATTGAACACGACTTAAATCACCGTACGTTTTATTGAGCAGCAATTCCAGCTTTGCTCGTGCTATGTGCGTTTGTTCGTGAATAACATTTGCGCCTAGCTCTTGTAAATCTTCAAAGCTTTTCATCGCATTCTCTCCATTAGAATTGCTCCGGCTACACCCACATTGAGAGAATCAAAATCATGCGCCATAGGAATCGAAACACCCTGATCAATCCCTTTTTGAATCCTACCGCTTAAACCTTCGCCCTCACTTCCCAAAATCAGTGCGCGCTTAGACGTAAAACTCATTTCACGAACACTGACGCCCTGCGCCATCGCCCCATACAGCGTAAATCCAGACTGTTTTAGTTCGTGCATGACATCGTGGATATTATGAATGATCACAAACGGCAGATCAAGTGCCGCCCCGCTGCTGGTACGAATAATGGATTCAAAGTTTGGTTCTTTAATACCGCAAATCACCATAGCATCTACCCCCAATGCGTAAGCACTTCGCACCAATGAACCAATATTTCCCATATCGGTAATAGCGCTGAGAATAACAATAAATTCACATTTTTTTAAAAAAGGAGAGGCGTAGGGGACCAATGCAGATATTTCCGCGATGTAACCTTGGTGATTGCCCCCTTTGACCATAGACTGTGCCGCATTTTCAGGAATACGCTTCACTTCAATGCCCATTTTCATCAAGGCTGAATACTCTTTTTTATCCACTTCTTTGGCTAGATAGAGCGTCTTGATACGATCACGATGGCGCTCTAGGGCGTAGAATACAGGCTGTTTACCATAAATTAGCATTTTGCTCTCTTTTGTGCATAATTATTCTATCGGGCTAAAAAAATATTTTCGTAGTTATTATATCGCTAAGTGTTTAAGAGTCGCTGATAACATTCCTTCGGATTTTCGCCGGTAATTTTTGCGATCAGTTTTGAGGCTGCTTTTTTGGGAATATCCAAATCAAGAATATCCTGTTCGCTCAAATTGCCGCCTTGGTGGGCAGAAGCTTCAATAACCGTAACCCATTCTCCGCGAATCTCCTGGGTTAATTGATTCAAGAGCTCAGATGCCGTTCCTCTGTAAAAACATTGAAACTTTTTACTGATTTCTTTGGCTAAAAATATCTGACGTTGCGGCGCTGCAATAACAATTTCGTGCAATAATTTATCCAAACGTTTTGGAGATTCGTACAAAACCGTTGTGTACCCATTAAAAAGAGCCTCTTGAAGCGCCGCGGCTCTGTCATGGCCTTTGTGCGGTAAAAAGCCAAAAAAAAGCATTTTTGTCTCACAAAAACCACTCGCGACAAACGCACTCAACACTGCATTAGCACCCGGTAAAATATCGTACTTCACCCCATTGTCCAAACAATAGCGTACCAACAACTGTCCCGGATCACTGATCCCAGGCATCCCGGCATCGCTCACATAAAGAACATTCGCATTAAAAAAATCGGGGGTCAATTTGGCAACAAAATCGGCTTCATTGTGCGAATGCAAACTTAAAAATTGAGGTTCGCTCATAATGAGATTGTGACGCTCTTTGAGTAAATGAATCAGTTTTTTTGTAACACGGGTATCTTCACACAAAATTATGTCAGCAGTTGAAAGTATTTCTAGGGAACGAAGAGAAATATCGGAAATGTTTCCGATAGGAGTAGGAACGAGAGATAACATTGACCTCTCCTTCTTTACTTACGAATTTAGTGCGTAACGTTTTTTGAATTTATCGATACGACCAGCCGTATCTACTTGACGCTCAGAACCTGTATAGAACGGGTGACAGTCGCTGCAGATATCAACACGAAAGGTTTCTTTTGTGCTTTTCGTTGTAAATGTGTTACCGCATGCGCAGCTAACCGTACATTCAACTGTATTTGGGTGAAGTTCTTTTTTCATAATATTACCTTGTGAGTGACGGCGTTGTACGTCAATCGGTTTGAGTTTTACATCCGTACCTGGGAACGGATTGTTGGACGCGAATTATAGCCAAAGATTTCTGTTTTTACAAATGGCGTGCTGCAACCGCAACCGCGGCACTCTCTGAGCGCAAAATCATCGGTGAGCTAAAGTGGCGAACACGGTGATTTGCAAAAAGGGAACGTTCACTTTCATGAAATCCTCCCTCGCATCCGATTATAACCGTATCAAACTCCTCATCGCCGCTCAAGGCTTCTCCGCCAAAATCCAAGATAACAGAATTTTGATGTCCGGACAAAAAATCACCCAACGAAGCCGATTCGCCAAATTCGATAAACGAAGTACGTCCGCACTGCATAATCGAGCTTTCCATGATTCGTTCAAAGCGCTCATAATCAAAACGAAAATTGCGTTGAGAACGGTGACACTGGATAAAGGTGATTTTCGAAACACCCATTTCTGTAAGCATAGGAAGGACTTTTTCAACCGTTTTTGGATCAATAGTGCACCATCCGATGTGCAGTTTCTTGGCAGATTCACAAGGAACATTGCTTTGGCCCTCTAGGACAAAAACAGCGTAACGACCATCCGTACTTTCGAGCACATAGCGATACTCTTCCTTCAAATGGGTACGGTTTCGAAACGCAATAGTGTCCCCAACAACATGGCGACGCACTTTGATCACGTATTTATAATCATCCCCGCTCAAACGTAACTGCGGTTTTCCGGCATCAACGCTCAATAGGAATTTTATGACAGCATCCAAGCGCTCATTACCACTAAAAGAGCCATCTCAATTCCTAAAAAACGAAACGTTTTTTTCTTGTACTGTGCAAATGCATTTTCTTGCTTAACATCGGTTTCGTGTTTGAGTATTTTATACCGCTTCACTTCCAAAACAATAAAAAGGATGCTCATGCCGATCATCACCATATTGGCAAGCGAAAAATTCAAATGCTTTGCTGCCATCATCACGATGCCCGTAAAAATAGTGACAGTGATAAGGGACAGCGATATGGGCATAACGATGCGCAATCGTTTGGCATAGCGAACAATCTGATGTGAGAGGGCCAGCATGATGATGTTAAAAATCACGACAGCCAACAAAACAAAAACTCCGACAAAATGGATCTCTAATCCTGCTGTGTATAATGCTTCCATAAAGGGGATTTTACCTTATTTTGCTTATAATCTTCACAACCATTCCCAAAATATCAGGGAACGACCTCAAGGAGACACAATGGCCATCAACGTCGAAGAGGCACTTCATCATATTTATACCGCAGCATTACCGTTGAGTATCGAAATTACTCCCATCGAGAACGCCGTCAATCGTGTTTTAGCGCAAATCGTTACCGCTACGCATGCGCTCCCTTCTTTTGATAACTCAGCGATGGATGGGTATGCCATTCGCACCTGTGACAGGGGTAAAACTTTGCCGCAGTCCTGCACCGTCTTCGCAGGGGATGTTAATGATGTCCGGCTTACGGAGGGCCAATGTATCCGTATTATGACAGGGGCAAAAATACCGCAAGGGTGCGAAGCGATTGTTCCCATTGAAGAGGTGACCGTTGAGGGAGACAAGGTCACCTTTGGCGCAAACATCAAAGCAGGACAGCATATTCGTCTTAAAGGCGAAGACATACAGTACGATATGACTTTACTCGAAAAAGGGACTTTTTTAAGCGCCCATCACATTACACTGCTTGCATCACAAGGGATCACGCACGTAAAACTGTATCGTAAACCTCGCGTCGCCTTTTTCTCTTCGGGAAATGAACTCAAGATGCATTTTGAAACACTGGGAAACAACCAGCTGTACAACACCAACACCCCAACCTTTACCGCTCGTGCTACGGAATTAGGATGTGAGGTGATCTTCACTGGAACTGCGGAGGATACTATTGAGTCCATTCAAGATCACATTGTCAGTTCTTTGGATGCCGATTTGATCGTGACCTCCGGAGGAGTAAGCGTTGGGGATGCGGATTACACTAAAAAAGCATTTCAAGGACTTGGTTTTGAAAGCGCCTTTGAATCCGTCGAGATTAAACCTGGGAAACCGACAACCTTTGGACGGATCAAGGACACCCTTATCCTCAATTTACCAGGAAATCCGCTGGCATCCGCATTGTGTTTTGAACTTTTTGGTCAAAGTATTATCCACGCACTCAGCGGTCGACACGACAAATACCTCTCGACCATTACCACACGCATGGCGCAAGCCTTCGTGATGAAAAAAGGACGCCGTTCGTTGATCCCGGGATGGTTTGACGGATCTGCATTTACCCCTTGCTCCAACTTCGGTCCGGGGATGGTGCTGCCGCTTTCACTGGCAAACGGCTATATGATGGTGGATGAAAGTGTGGAAAAATTCGAGCAAGGTTCAGAAGTGAAAATCATCTCTACGCGTTGGTGTATGAATTCGGATGTCCAAACATCCTTGGTAACGCTTTAAACGGTATCGGGATTAACGAAGACCTCGCCTGCCATCATTTTATCCCAAAGCTTCGGATCGCCCCACCCTTCTCGCACGCCCTCGCTAAAGAGGATTTTCTCTAATTCGATCAAACCCATCTTTTGAGAATACGCATCCTCGCGGAAAGCTTGGGCATACCCCGTATCGGTCTCATGAACGATAATGCTGTGCAGTTTAACCTCGCGCTCACCATTGATCGATTGGGTAAGCCTGAGCAGTTTATCCATCATCACAAAAATAATACGGCTGAATTGTTCTGCCGATGGAGAGACAGGAAGTTGTACCCAACGATTCGAGTGGGTCTTCATCTCACTGATGTATTTTTCATCGTCTCCATCCCAAAGAGCAATAGAATGATCAAAAGCATCAACGAGCTCCTTCATCCCCCGCTTCATCAGCCCAAAATCGTACACCATCTGCCCGTTATCAAGATACTGAGATTCAAAAAGTACTTCTACTTTGTACGAATGGCCATGTAACGATGCACGACACCGTTGCGTCGAACATCCACGAACGATATGGGCATTTTCAAATCTAAAAAGTTTACGTATAATCATAATGAATCACTTTCGGCCAGGGTTACATAACTAGAAATTGGGAACGAGGGAATTATGCAAACAGCTCCCCTTTCTCTACGAGAAAGGCTTTTGGCTCAGAGATGTAAAACCCCTGCATATAATCAATATCCAACAACAACAGCTTCTCATAAACTTCTTTTGAGTGCACAAACTCTGCGATGGTCTGCATATTGCTCTGCGAAGCAAAGTGTATAATGCTCTTAACAACCTTAAAGTCTTTGTTATTTTTGTCAATGTTTTTAATCAGTGAACCGTCTATTTTAAGAAAATTTGCCTCTACGTCAATAATTGTTCTAAAGTTGGAATAACCGCTTCCAAAATCATCAATGGAAACTTTTGCTTTTAGGGAGTGCAGAAGGTTTATTTTTTGTTTGAAAAGCTCCACATTATCAATCTCATCACTCTCTAAAATTTCAAAAGTAATCCTGGAAGCGAGGTGGTGGTTCTGGCTTAAATGTTTGATGATCGTCTCTTCAATATCAGGATTGATAAGGTCTGAGAAGTTTACATTTATGCTTACCGTCTTCTGGTTGGATTTGAATTTTTCAAATACAATAAGCAAAATTCTCTGCGTCAGTTTGTAGTGCATATTTGTATGTTTTATCTGCGGCAAAAATTGCATAGGCGAAATAACAGTGTTCTCTTTTGAGACAATTCTTACCAGCGCCTCATATTTAAAAATCTCGCCGTTTTTGTGGTTATAAATAGGCTGAAAATGGCATACCACACGATCTTCATCCAAAGCTTCTTTTACATAACTGATGTCTTTGGAAGATGTCGATGAGGATGTTTTTGTATGCTCTTTTTCATCATAGATCACAACTCTGTTTCTTCCGTTTTTCTTAGCCATATAAAGCATCCCGTCTGCTATTTTTATAGCCTCTTGCAGATTCTTTTCCAACGCCGGGTGCTTGTGAATACCGATAGATACCTTTACTTTTATCTCATGTCCATCGTATGTAAAGAGTTCATTGGAGATATTGTTTCTTAATCTTTCGCATATATCTATGTTTGTATCATCGTTGTTTCTGTTGTTTATTAAAAGAATAAATTCCTCTCCCCCGTACCTTATCAAAATGTCGCTTTCTCGTATGGATTCTTTAAATATCATGCTTGTGCGAGAGAGAATATAATCTCCGGCTTTATGCCCGTAGGTGTCGTTAATGGCTTTAAACTTGTCAAGATCAAGCATCGCCAAAACGTAGTGCTCCAAGTTGAGCATCGGGGCTATCTCTTCAAGATAGTTTCTGTTGAATGTTTTTGTAAGGGGGTCTGTAAATATCTTTTTTCTTGTAACAAAATAGTGGACAATCTGCGTAATTGTCATGCCCATCAGCAGAAGAATAAAAACAATCAAAACAGCAAAAAAGGTCTCGAGCGGTTTGATTGATTCTAAAATAATTTTTTGAATATTTGTAGTAATATCAACGCTGAATATCCCTACAACATTGCCATTGCTTAGGATAGGATAGAGATACGTCACATAGAGGTTTTCAACGTCATGCTGCTTGATGAGCTGAGGCTTTTTCTCTTTGTATATGGCTTCATACTCAGGAGAGGTTACGTCAAACTTTTGATAAAACTCAGCCTTGTCGCTTTGTGAGGCGTCTAACAAGAATCTGAATCTATCTTTCTCGTCTTTGTGTAAAATATAGGCATATTTTACATTTGAGGTTAGCAGCAAAGAAATAATATGCTCATATCTCTCTCTGGTATCGGTGTTGCTAAGCAAAGAGAGCAAATCATCCGGAGTTTTTATGTCGGATGAGGTCACTATGTCTTTTTCAATGTTTTCTAAAACAGAGGAGATTTGCTCTATTTGGTGATTTTCTATACGGTCGAAGATGTCATTTTTTGCTTTTGTAATATCTATATAAATATAGACGATAAAAACGGTAAGTAAAAAAAGAGAAAAAAATATAATAAATTCTCGTTTCTTTACCACACTTTTTCCTCTACGTAAATGGTTAATTCTTTGGAAACGGTGATATTTTGAGACTCTGTTCTGGGTTGTATTATTACAATATTGGGTCTTCCCTTTTTCCAAAAGAATGCACCAAAACTCTCGGGAAGGTCTTTTAGCAAATTGTAGTTGAGTACAAAAACAGGTTTATTTTTACAGGCATCGTTTTGTATATTTTCTTTATTTTCTATCACAACGATGGTGGCTTTTTCACAATTGACCGCAGTGGTCAGATCCCCGTTCTTTTTAAACCCAGCAATAAGCTCTTTATTATCCGACCACACTATTTTAGCTTTGCCGATAGAGACGTTTGAGAGTATTTTTTCTATAATCTGTGCTCTCGCAGCTTCTTTGTTCTCTGAAGAAAGCAGCGAAGCGGTCAATAAGAAGGTTATGACAATCGCTTTCATCTAAAAAGTGTGTTCCACAGTAAATAGCGTCCGTTTGTCTACCGCAGATACCCCTACACCATTGATGGGAGTTTGGGAGGCCTTGTCAAAGATATTTTCCGCCTTAAGCTTCAGTTTCGTTTGTCTGCTTAGGTTATAAATTGCTCCAAGCGCGTAGTCGTACCCCTCGGATACAGCGACTCCATTAGGAGAGATAGGGTCTGGCGCGCTTGTATACTCTGCTCTGTACAGCAGTTCATTATAGATGTCAAACTTTCCTATTGTATTGAACAGCTGAACAGAGACACCTAAACGCGGGCTGTAATAGCTTTTTCTGTATTGTCTGAAAGCCTCTGCTCTAATTTTATTGTCAGCGTTAAAATTGTGTTCTATGTTGGCAAAGATTAGTTCAAAACGGTTTTTTTCATCACTGTTTACATACATATTTTGTGCTTGGCTAAAAGTGACTCCGTTTTTGGACTCATTTTGTCCTACACCAAATCCAAAAATTGTATCCTCTTTGGCATAGATAGCTTCAGCCGTCAGAAGAAATGTCTCGCTACTCTCCAAATGGGGATTGACATTATAGTTTGGCGAATAGGTCGTCTGCAAGAAAGTCGGATGCATGTAACTTTCCATAGCGAAAAGTTTAAACTTCCACTCCTCGGTCAAAAGCGCTACATAGCCCGCTCTTAAGATACGTTCTGTTGATGATTTGTTAAAGCTGTTTTCATAGTGGTCTATTTTTGCACTTAGAGATATGAGGTGATTTTCATTTATGTTATACAGATTTTCCGCGAAGAACATAAATATGCCTAAGCCTTTCGGTCCCCAGTTCACAGGCACATCTACACCGTCTGCTACATACTCGCCAATGTTAAGCTTTTGATGCTTAAACTGGGTTCCCATGAAGAGCTCATTGTTGCCGCTGATAAATTTCTTCTCTACAATCGCACTGTAAACTTCTGTACTTATCTCGGTACTAAAATCCCTTGTCAAAGTAGGGAGCACAGAAAGAGGAACTCCGATGGCATCTTGATTGTTTAGTCCAAAATTCTCATGAGATGCGGTAAGCATTACTTTTAGATTGTTGTCAAAATATTTTGTCAGGTGAGCATACACATCCTGCGTGTAAGTCCTGCCGCCTCTGTTTGCCATTCCCAAGCCGCTAAAAATATCGTACTCTTCATCCATGGCACCGACTTCTATGTCGTAGTCATTATCTTTGGACAATTTAAAATAGAATTGACCTCTTTGCCCATCTCTTGAGAGTTCCGAGTTGTTTATGGTGTGCTTTTCATGATTGTCTTTTTTTAAATCCACATTTGCCAAATAGGAGTAATCGCCAAACGTCCTTGCGTCTATTCCTTGCAGGAATAAACTTCCGTACGAGTCGACTGACGCTTGTGTCGAGAGGCTGTTTTCACGTGATGGGTCTTTGGTATAGAGTTTAATAAGCAGCGTTCCGGGTTCATTACCAAAAGTGACCGAGTTGCCGGCTTGATACACCTCTATATGGTCTATAAAATAGAGCCCCATTTTTCCATACTGCAGCAAAGCATTCCCCAGAGTCGCAGAATTTAGTTCATGGGAGTTTACGTAAATCTTTGCAGGCAATGCTGTCGTCTGCGTCTCACCGCTTCTTATAATACTGCTCATCCCGTTTTTTCTGGGCTGTATGGTAAAAAAGCGAAGCGTTTTTAAAACATCGTTCAGCGTATAAGCTTGCATTTTGTCAAGATCGGAACGGGTAAAAACTTTGACGTGTCCCGCGCTCTCTTTTTTTGTCTGCAAATAGAGTTCTTCCGACGTTTCATATTTTTTTAAGAGGTTATCAAGTGACGCCTCATTCGCGAGCAGAGAAGCGGCAAAAAACAAAGCAAAAACACCAATCCGCACCGCTCAACCACCCATCTTAGAAATCATTGTGTGTTTTAGTATATTGAACGCCTACTTAGTTTATGCTTACATCAGACAGAGTTAAACAAAAAATAATCTCTTTGTTGCTTTTTCGCACAGCTTGAACAACCTGAGCGAGCGTCAAATTTTTTGAAAGTTGGTATTTTGAAGGAGATAGGAATATTTTGATAATTTTGCCCGATGGAATCATTCAGCCTTGACTTATCATGATTTAATCATTATCATAGCATTATGAAATCGTTAAAATTTGAATGGGATCCAACCAAAGCGTCATCCAATGTTAAAAAGCATAGCGTCTCATTTGAAGAAGCCCGAACCGTCTTTGATGATGATTTCGCTCGTATGCTACAAGACCCTGACCATTCACAAGAAGAAGAGAGGTTTATCTTATTGGGGATGAGCTACACCCTGAAAATTTTAACGGTTGTCCATTGTTATCGAGATGCGGATGGAATTATTCGGATTATTTCTGCCAGATCATCGACCAAAAACGAGGAACGCCAATACAAGGAGTTTTTACCATGAGAGAAGAATACGACTTTTCACAATCTGTTCAAAACCCATACGCTAAAAGAGCCAAAAAACAGATTTCACTCAACATCGAAGTGGAAACCGTTGAGTATTTTAAAGAGCTTGCAGTAAAAATGGGATTGCCGTATCAAACGCTCATCAATTCATATCTCACCGATTGTGCGATGCGTCATGTTGAACCGCAGTTAAAGTGGACGAGCTAAAATTGTGCTCAATTCCACCCCATACTATGAATTTTTATATTAGACTTCTTGCATAACCCGCTTTTCCGTTCGTGGTGAGCTTGTCGAACCATGAACTAAATACCCTTCGACAGGCTCAGAGCGAACGGTGTCCTATATCCAAATATTAGGTTATGCAAGAAGTCTATTAAATAGCCCAGGTTTCTAAATTACACTCCATGATTTTGATCCCAAATGCGAATATGAAGACGATCACTGTAAATAAAACCTCGACGTTTGCAAAACTCAATCACCGCTTCGCAATTGGCTTCGATGTGGGATTTGTCACCACCCAAAGGCATACAATACACGGGAGTAAGTGGATAATGGGCGATAATTTCATCAATTTCAGCTTCGATATGACTCATGAGCGAGGGTTCATCCACTGTGAATTTAAAAAAACTTCCGTTTGTGTTGGTAATAATCGCGTCAAGAACCTCAAATCTGACCCGTTTATCGTACGGCTCACCGCTGTTGGAGAGCTTGACCGACAATGCATACACCGCTTCTTTATAAAAAGGGTATTTAGCAAAATCGGGTGCAATGGTCGCATTGGTTTCAAACGTTATGCGATGTCCTTGCGCAATTAAATGCTCAATAAACTCAACAAAGATTGGCTCATTGGCATAGATCAACGGTTCACCGCCTGTCAGTACCACATCCACATGAGGCGGGAGACGGTAACCGTTCATAATCCATATCAGCGTTTGAAGCTCTTCAATCTCTTGCCACAACTCACCAAAGGCTTTGCGATCGACTGCATACGCCGTATCGCATCCGATAACCTCTGTACCGCTTGGGGCTCTTTCATGGCACCCAAATCCAGTGCACGTGAGATTGCATCCGCCAAATCGGAAAAACAAAGAGGGGACGCCCATGTATTTTCCCTCTCCTTGGATAGAGTAGAAATGTTCAACCAGCTGAAGCATCTATCAACCGCCCGTTTCGTAAAAAGCCCGCTTGGAAAGTTCTCCGTCAGGATCACTCCAGCGGTTTTTTTCTGGCTTGGTACGAATCACTTCTTTGAGCACCAGTGCCGCTTCTTTGATATCGCCTCGGCGTATTGCATCACGAATGCTCATCGCTTCATCAAAATACAAACACGGGATCAGGGTTCCCTCGGCGGTAAGACGGATACGATTGCATTTTGCGCAAAAATCATCTTTGTGCGGCTCAATGATTCCAAACTCATACCCATCCTCGAGTTTATAATAATGAGAAGGTGAATGTCCGTCAAATCCCTCATCGTTATAACGGTAACGACTTCCGATAATCTCCAAAAGCTCTGCGCTTTGCATCCCTTTGATGTCAACCTCGGCATGAACGTTTTCCATGTATTCGATAAATCGGACGGTCATCTTGCGCTCTTTGCAAAATTCTAATACATCCAAAACTTCATTTTCATTCATTCCCTTCATGGGAACCATATTAACTTTTACACGAAATCCTACACGAAGAGCCTCTTCTATCCCCGCTAACACATGACGCAGTACATCTTTTTTGGCAATTTTTTCCGCTACGTCCGGTATGAGAGAATCGATGGAAACATTTATACGACGCAACCCCGCATCGTAGAGTTTTTGTGCGGCACCTTTGAGCAAATACGCATTGGTCGTCATCGCCAAATCCACGTCATTTTTATAATCATGAATCATTTTTACAAAACGGTCTAAATCTTCACGCAATAGAGGCTCGCCACCGGTAATACGAATTTTTGTAACACCTTCGTCAATGGATACTTTAATAAATTCAAATAATTCTTCAAAACCCAGCAAGTTCTCTTTTGGAACCCATGAAAAAGGTTTTTCGGGCATGCAGTATTGACATCGAAAATTACACCGTTCCGTTACCGAAACGCGTAAATAATCAACCGTTCTTCCATAACTATCTACTAACACATTCATCCTTTTTATTTCACCCAAAGAGTATCACAGTTATCTCAAAATCGTATTATAAATAAAAGATAATTTGAAAGGGTTGAAGTGTCTCTTATATGCGCTATCATCGACACGCAAGAAGAATTCACCCAAAAGGGTGAAAAAAAGAAAAAGGTTTAATGAAGTCCTGACCAGATTTTACGTTTCCACAAATAAGCGAGAATTGCGAAAACAAAGGTATAAAGCATTACCCAAAGACCAACGCTTTCACGTTCTGCTTTTTTCGAATCTCCGACTTCTTCCATGTAAGCGATAACTTCCTCTTGAGCTTTTTCACTCAATCCTACGCGTGGCATAGAAGTTCCCGCCAACAAAAGCTGCGGATCATTGATAAAGCTATGCAAGAAGTGCTCTTTACGGCTTTTGATATGCTGAGACAAGTCCGGTGCAGAGGCACCCATATACGTTTTAATAGCCTCTTTTGACGTTGTTGCTTCAAACTTCGCATAGCCCATCGAGTGACAGCGTCCACATGCATCCGCAAACGTTTCCTTATGCGCGTCTTTCCCAGCTACTTTTGGAGCAATTGACTGCAGATACGCCACCACATCCATGATTTCTTGAGGCTTCATCCAGTTGTACGCAGGCATCGAGAATGCTTTTGCCCCTCCTACCGGATATTTATGACTGAGATGCATGGCGCTCACCGGATCAAAAATAAAGTTTGCCAAATAGTTTTTGTCATAAATACGACCTGAACTGCTCAAATCAGGAGGAACAACCCCATACGCTGCCGCGGCATCTGCATTTGACATGATTTGCGGATGACCTGCTTTTTCAATTGAGTGACAGGCAATACAGTTGGCTTCTACGAGGGCTTTACCGTTATCAATATTTCCGGCAAGAGAAGTATCAACATTTTTTAGATCTCCAAAAGTAAAATCGGCTGCTTTTACCTCAGGGTGCATAACGTGATGGGCATACGGTTCGATCCCATAATACGTAATACCAACAAGAGCAACAATAATCGCTAATATTTTAAACTCTTTCATTATTTGCCCCCTACTTTTTTAGCTTCTGCTCTCGTAATAAACGGCAAAGTAACAAACAACAGCAAGAACGTCATGGATGAAGCAAATCCTACCCACGCATTTGCCCCGGTCGGAGGCAATTTACCATACACCGTAAGAACAATCATGTCCACTACCAAGAGCCAAAACCAGTATTTAAAATACGGGCGCTGATTGGCAGGCTTAACCATTGGAGAGCGATCCAACCATGGCAAGACGAAGAAAACGCCTTGAGCAACAGCAAAGGCCATAAGCCCTAGCGCCTTCCCTGAAATACCTGCGATTTCAAAGAAAAACCCGCGTAATACTTCATAACTCCACAAGAAATACCACTCAGGATAGATATGAGCCGGAGTTTTAAGGCCATCGGCTTTATCGAAGTTAACCGGATCCATCGCAAAATCGTAATGGAAGAAAACCAAGTAGAAAAAGAACAATAAGAAAAAGCCTAAAACAAAAAAGTCTTTAGACAAGAATACAGGCCAAAAAGGGACTACTTTAGAACTCTTTTTATCTCCTGCAAGATATTTTTGGGCTTCTTTGTCAAAATCAAAAAATTCTCCTGCTTCATTGTTGACGTGTGGGAAACGAAGGGCATAAAAATGAAGCACAATCGCACCGATAATAGCAAGAGGAACCAATAACACATGCAACATAAAGAAACGGGTAAGCGTAGAATCCGACACGTAAAAATTACCACGAATCCATACAACCAAATCGCCACCGATAAGTGGAATTCCGCCGAAAATTTCGGTAATAACGTACGCGGCCCAGTAACTCATTTGTCCCCATGGAAGCATGTAGCCGCTAAAACCTTCTGCTGAGAAAAGAACAAACAACAGCATCCCGGAAATCCAGATAATCTCACGACCTTTTTTGTAAGAGCCATAATAGATACCGGTAAACATGTGAATGTAAATCACCAAAAAGACAATCGAGGCACCAACAGCGTGAATATGTCGAAATAACCATCCGTAGCCAACTTCTTGCATAATCGTGTAGTTGACACTGTCAAACGCCATATTAACATCAGGCTTGTAGTACATAAGGAGAAAAATTCCCGAAACCACCAATATAGTGAACATAACGGACAATAAAACGCCCATTGCCCACAAGAAATTGATATTTTTTGGAATCCAATACTCCGTCATCATCACTTTCAAGAACTTATCAATACCTAAGCGCTGATCAAACCACTCGTACGCCGAGTTGGCTGGTTTAAATTCTGCCATACTCTGCTCCTTACGCTTTCGCCATCATGGCTTTGTATTCTGGGCCTTCTTCGCCAAGCACCAGTGTTGTTCCATCAATTTTAAACGGAGGAAGATCAAGCGGACGCGGAGGCGGTCCAAAGCTATTCACACCGGCCAATGTAAATGAACCCCCGTGACAGGCACATGTGAAATCTTTTTCACCCGTATTATAGGCAGGGATACAACCCAAATGAGTACACAATCCAATCATAACCGAATAATAGTGATCGCCGACCTTGACAGTACGTCCGTCCACTGGCTTCATATCTTCAGTATACTTAAGGATAAATATTGGTTTGCCACGCCATACGGCTATTTCTAATTTATTGGCTTCCAATCCCGATAAATCAACCTTCGTAAAACCAGCTGACATGGCGCTAGGAAGAGGATCCCACGTCATTTTCATCGCCAATAACGATGCTACTCCCCCAACTGCGGCAACGGCACCAAAGGCCTTACCGACAAACCCTCTTCTGCTTTCATTCATCATTGTGCTCTCTTTTATGGCTATAAATTTAATCGGTAATCATAAGCGAAAAGCCTTTAAATTAACCTAAATTAAATTTTTGTCGTATGAATTCGATGATTTTATGCTCCGATTGTTCCAGTTTATCATAAACAACTTCGCTTAAAGAGTCTATAGCCATAGCGAGAGAGGAGGCATCGTATCCATCAACAATCGGAATACGTAAAGATTCAAAAAGAGGGATATAATCGCGAGCATAATCAGGTCGCTGTAGATAAATAGGACGTCCTCCCCCTGCTAAATTTTGTAAAACTGCCATGGGCGAAGCCGTGACCAAAACATCTGTACCACGAATCACCTCATCGTATTCTTCCCATTCATATAGGGTTTTAAAACTGTCTTGTAGCGCTTTCTCATAGCCCAAAAAGTGGTAAAAACCCATGAGCAAATCCATTTTATAGGAGGCAAACATTTCTTGGTGCACGCCTAAATCTTTTTCGTAATCATCATCCCCGAAAAAAAGCGCCATCGGTATCGTTTTAGGGCGCTGCTCATAATAATGCTCGCCTACAATAACCCCTTGCGCAATCCCTTCACCGCTTAAATAGGGAGAAATCAAAAACTCATTAGGATGCTTTGTGTCACTAGGAGAATCTCCGATACGAATAAATGTCGAAAAGAACTGGCTCATATCGTCCAACAACATCGGATTAAGCTCCGCCGAATCAAAAATGATTTTATCGCCGTGCTGGGCAATTTGGGGAATATTGCGAACCACGTCCATACCGACCGAACGTTTGATCCCAAAATCCTTGGCTTCTGCAGCGATACGATAATCAGGAGACAATAATGTAATGTCTACGTCCCCTAATCCATTGATAATCGCTACCGCCCGATGAAATCGGTCAAGCCCGATACGATGTCCTGTGTGTACGTAATAAAAAAGTCTCATTGTAAAAATCCTTATTTGTTTCGTTGTCCCATTTTGATGTAAATTTGTAAAACATCCAACGCCGCAGGAGTCATGCCGCTGATTTGAGAAGCGGCTTGGAGCGTTGGAGGATTGAATTTTCCTAATTTGTCTACGATCTCGTTGGAGAGCCCTGAAACAGACGCAAAATCGAAATTTTCCGGAATAGCAATGTGTAACATCTTGGACATACGCTCGACATCATCGCTTTGTTTTTCAACATAGCGGGCGTATTTTGCCTCGATGAGAATCTGTTCTTGGATATATGGGTCAAGGGTTGCAAAACTCGGGATAAGCTTTGAGAGCTTATCCGGCCCAAAACTCTTACGCGATACTAACTGCGTACCGTTTAGTTTATCGCTGATGCGCTCTTCGTCAATGCTTTCTAAAAACGCTAGAAACTCTTTGTTTGGGGTATAAATCGTCTCTTCAAGTAGCGCTAACCCTTCATTGATTTGACGGCGTTTGAACTCAATTCGCTCCATCTCCTCATCGTCGATCAGACCCAAAGCATGACCGTATCGACCCAGTCGTAAATCCGCCGTCTCTTCACGCAACAACAAACGGTACTCAGCGCGCGAGGTGAACATACGGTACGGTTCTTTGGTTCCCTTGGTCACCAAATCATCAATCAAAACACCGATATACGCTTCATCACGGCGCAAGACGAGAGGCTCTTTGCCTTGCAACGACAATGCGGCGTTGATACCCGCCATCATCCCCTGAGCTGCTGCTTCTTCGTATCCTGTGGTTCCGTTGATCTGACCTGCGAGATACAGATGTTTGATCTTTTTGGTTTCCAACGTGTGGCGCAATTCGGTCGGATCCACATAATCGTACTCAATCGCATAGCCGTAGCGGACAATTTTGGCATTTTCCATACCGTGAACCGAGTGTATCATTTGGCGCTGTACATCGGGCGGCAAAGAGGTGCTCATACCATTGATATAGCACTCAGTATTCTCTGCCGTTTGCGGTTCGATAAAGAGATGATGACGGTCTTTGTCTCGAAAACGGTTTATTTTATCTTCGATACTGGGGCAATAGCGAGGACCTACTCCCTCAATCTGCCCTGTAAACAATGGCGCGCGGTGGAAATTACCCTCGATGAGAGTATGGGTATCTTCATTGGTATAGGCGATGTAACAGGGGAGCTGTTTTTTCTCAGTAGCAAATTTCACTCTGTCCGTACGGAAACTAAACGGATTGGGAAGCTCATCTCCCCCTTGTATCTCCATCACCGAAAAATCGATCGACGAGCTATCAACGCGTGGACACGTACCTGTTTTAAGGCGTCCGACGCTTAGTCCTGCTTCGCGCAGAGAATCGCTCAGCCCTTTTGCTGCAAATTCTCCATAACGACCTGCTTCTTGACGTGTTTCACCAATATGGATCATCCCGTTTAAGAAAGTTCCCGTAGTGATAATCACACGGCGCGCTTTGTATTCATTGAATAAATCGGTACGTACTCCCACAACCGTACCCGCTTCAAATACGAGCGAATGGACTGTCTCTTGTACCAAACTAAGATTAGGGGTTTTCAGAATTTTATTACGGGCAATGACACGATAGCGGTCCATGTCAATTTGCGCACGGCTGCCACGAACGGCAGGACCTTTGGCAATATTCAAAATACGAAATTGGATGCCTGCATCATCGGTAAGCAAGCCCATTTCTCCGCCAAGAGCATCCAGTTCTCGTACCAAATGCCCTTTTGCCAAACCACCTACTGCTGGATTACAGCTCGTAGCCCCTACTTGTTCCGCCAAAATTGAGATCATTAGCGTCTGCTGACCCATGCGCGCACACGCAAGTGCCGCTTCGATTCCTGCATGTCCACCACCGACTACGATAACGTCATACGTCATGATTGCTTCTTTATATAAATTATGAGTGCAATTATAACCTTCATTGTTGAAACCTATAAAAAACAAAAGGAAAATCATCCTACAATTAAGAAACTCTTTCGATAGCATCACGAAACTTAAAGAAAAAAATTGCGGAGAGCGAAAAGTCAGACGTTAAGATCCGCGCGTTATAATTTCCTAAAAAACAGGTATCCATACACGATGATAAAAGCTGCTTTTACTGCGTTTAATAGCCAAGACTACGAAACTGCCATCCCTCTTTTTCAAACGCTGGCCGATCAAAACCACCCTACCGCTATCGCTTCGTTGGGTTATATTTACCAAAATGGTCTTGGGGTTGCTGTGGATTTTGACAAAGCCCGTGATTTTTACATCCGCGGCAGTGCACTAGACGAACCGACTGCTCTTTATAATCTGGGACTTTTGTATACCGATGGAGTGAGCGTACCTCATGATCAAAACAAAGCCTATGAGCTGTTTATGCGTTGCGCCATACTCGAATTTGTCCAAGGACAATTTGAAGCCGGGCACAGTTTGGAGCGCGGATTAGGGTGTGTGCAAAACTACAGCGAAGCGGCCTTCTGGTACGAAGAAGCCGCCAAACGCGGGCATGATGGTGCGTTTAACAATCTGGGTGTCCTGTTCAAAGAAGGGCATGGCGTACCGCAAGATTACAACAAAGCCTTTATCTGCTTTTCCCGAAGCGCCTCTATGAATCTCCCTGAAGCGCAATACAATCTGGGTCTGATGTACGATCAGGGGCTGGGTACGGATGCTGATCACGACATGGCATTAGAGTGGTGCCGCAAAGCCGCCTACAATGGACACGAAAAAGCCAAGCGTATTATCCAAGGATTGCAAGAAGAGGGGAAAATTGTATTTTAATAAAGGGGTGTTATGTTTACAGGATTGATTCGTGAAATGGCCAGTGTTAAAAATTTTGGGGGCAACCGCCTAAGCCTCAAAGCAAAGCATAAAGCCAAACTCGGAGACTCCATCGCCATCAATGGCACGTGTCTCTCCGTCGTCAGCATCGAGAGCAATGGATTTACTGTTGAACTCTCACCGGAAACCCTCAATCACGTCGCCACTGAAAAGCTCAAAGGTCACGTGCACATCGAACCCGCTATGATGATGGGAGATCGCTTCGAGGGGCATATCGTCCAAGGACATATTGACACCATTGGCACCGTAGATTCCATAACCGACAACGGCAACAGTTTTGATGTTATCATCAGCGTTGATCCAAAATTCATCACGCTCATCCCGCCCAAGGGCTCTATCGCCATCGATGGGGTCAGCCTCACCGTCAACGAGGTAATGAAAGAGTCGTTTCGTCTTACAATCATACCTATTACCATGCGCGAAACCCTCTTTGGAACGTACACAAGGGGAACACGCGTCAATATCGAAACGGACGTTTTCGCCCGCTATTTGCATCATATTATGAACACATCCAAGCAAAGCAATCTGAGCTGGAACGACATCGATCGCATTAACGCGTTATATTAATCCCAAATGCTCTGCTAAAATTCGATAGTTACCTCTATTTTTTCTGAGCCTCTCTCAAGCATCAAGGCGATCTCCTCTTTTGCAAAAAAGAGTTCTGCTTTAAGATCAAATAAAGTGCCTACCTCTATTTTATTGAAGGCTATAACCCTGTCACCCTCTTTTATTTGAGCTGTTTGCGCCGCCGAATTTTCAGAAACTTTTTTTACCTTTAAAACGTCATCCGACTCAAAATAAAGACCGAGCTTTTTTGGCTTTATCGTGTCTACGGCCGATGGATAGAGAATATAATCGGCAATACCCGTCTCAGGATCGGTCAGATTTAAAACGATTTTATACTCCGATATGCCTCTTCTCTCTGCCCTGCTTGGAATTCCGTATCCGTGCATAACATGTCCGTTCCCCGCCAGCACTGCCATGGAGTAATCCGAATTTTTATGCAAAAAACCAACCATATTTGTCGCCATAGCCTCATCCCAAAGCAGCTGTGCATGATAGAACTGCTCAAAATTCTCAAAGCGATCTGATTGATGCATATTGTAGATTGATTTTAATTTTTCTTTATAGCTTGGGTTATCAAAATTGATGGAGCTTGGAACTTCTGCAAGCTGTTCCTTGCTTAGTGAATTAAAACCTCCACTGACAACTTTTTTGGTAATCTCTCTGTCAATATTAAGAGCAACTATCGGAATTTGTTTCTCTTTGGCAAAGAGCAAAATCGGGCGATAAAGCTCATAATCATACTTCCATCTTTTAAAATACTCTGTTTTTTTAAGCATCTCTTTTTCGTCAATTTTTCCAGCGATATACGCATCCAGATATTTTTGAAACTGTTTTTGAAACATCTCCATGCCAATAGAGAGCTTAGGATTGTTCTTGTGCATCGCTTTTATAATTTTCAGCTGGTTTAAATGGCTTGAGAACTCCGTATGGGCCTCTCCAATATAAACCACTCTGCTTTTGGCAATCTCTTCTATGACACCACCAAGCTTTTGCGGAAGCGGTTTTAACGCATACGAATCGCCGTTTATGTTATACGTTACCCCTTTTTTTGACTCTTTGATTCTTTTATCAACAATATTTTCGCCCTCAAACACGACCGTTGAGTACTTTCCAAGATGCTGCAATTTATAAAATATTGATTTAGATGGTTTTGTTGTGTCAAAAACGGCAATAACGTTTGCTTCATTGAGCGGATTTTTAAAAAGCTCGATTTTTGCATCGCCCTCCATTTTAAAAGGAAGAACGATTCTATCAAGAAGTTCGTTTTGTGCTCCCAAAATAAAAATGTTGCTGTTTTTCATCTCATCGTATGTTATTGTGTCGGAGTATCTGAAGTTTTGAAATATCTTTGTAAAAGCCTCAAATCTCTTCTCGTCGGTTCTGTTCATGACCAAAAGAACATTGCTGTCAATTATTTTTGAGATTACGGCAGGAACTTCCGGTGTGCTCAGTTTTCTAAAGAGCTCGTAGTTTTCATCAAAAACTATTTTTGTAGGCTCGATATCAAGCTCTAGGCGCTGGCGCTTTTTCCTCAAATCAATTTTCGTTGACAAACACTCATCGTCAGAGCAGATAGAAAGAGGAAGATAATCTGCTTTATTGTTGCTTACTAGATCAAATTCAAGTATGTACTTATTTTCGACAAAATTAAGCGTGGTTTTGCTTATGCCAAAGTCAAATGCCCCCTTTTCATAAACCCAAGTTTTGAAAAAATCCCCTAGCTTCTGATCGGATGTTTTTTCATAAATCTCTCTTAAATTTTCATACGTTGCTATTTTAAAGGGGTACATCTCAAGCAGCATCTTTGTCCCGTCATCAAAGGCTTTTTTTCCTATTTTTTGCTCTAACATGTAGAAAAAGAAAGCGGATTTTTCATATCCGATTGCGTTTTTGCTGTTTTTTGCCTTATGTTCAAAATCAATCAGCGTACTCTCATTGTTTTGATTGACATAGGAGTCATATTTGACCAGCATCTCCTTTCTGTAATCGGCTCCTCTGTTCTTGTTTTTCGCATAGAGATAATCAGCATAGTATGTGGTAATTCCCTCGATCCAATTTCCAACATTTGGGGAGTAGACGTAGTTTCCAAACCACTGATGCGCTATCTCATGACCAAGCGAACCCTCCAGAACAAACTCTTTGTCTATAATCTGCTTGCCGATGAGCGTATACGTAGGCATAGAGTATCCGGCAGGAAACTGCGTTTCAACCACCGAGAATCGCTTAAAAGGGACAAATCCGAACATATTTTTATACAGCTCAAAATAGCCCTCGCTCTTTTTCAGATACTTTTTTGATAGATTCAAGTCGCCGGAATAAAAATACGTCGATAACTCCATCTCCTCTTTTGTGACATGTGCATTTTTGGTGTAGTTTTTAGATGCTATCAAATTAAGCTTACCAAGCGGATGATCGAACGTAAAATAGGTCTGTCCGTCTTTTTCCTCTCTTTTGGTAGCCTCTGCAATGGTTGTATATCCAGGGCTTTTGACTGTCGTTTCATACTTACACATCATGTCTATTGTTGGATACCAATTATCTAACAGTATGGCATCTTGGCCCACTGGAGTGAAATTATGCGTAAATAACACCTCCACGGGTTTTGTCTCGTCATTCTTAAGCAAGTATGAAACATTTTTATCCGTGCCAAGAGAGGCATTTTTTATCTCTAAAATATTCGCTTTTGTATCAAGCAGTCCCATGGACGGATGGTCACTCTCGATAACACCATGCCCCTGCAACAGACCTTTGTTCACATCTATTTCAATATTGAGCGTATATTTACACTCATGCGCATAAATTGTTGATACAAAAAAAAATGTCAATAAAACTATTCTTTTCATAATTTTTTCGTCCCTTTATATTGAGAAAATGTATTCTATCTGGAAAAAGTGTACAAATTATTTACAATATTCTGCTATTTTTGTTACATCTGAAACGGATGGTACAAAATACTTTTGTTTTATATCCATGTAATTTTTATCAGAGAAAAAGAGATTCATTGATTCTTCATTTGTAAAATAGAGTATAAAAACGCGATTTATTTTTTCTTTAACTTCACTTTTCAGAACTTCCGAAACTTTAAAGTCATAGCTAAAGCCGCCACCGAATGCTTCCAATATCGGAAGCATCCCTTCCCGATATTTTTTGTACATCTCTTCGTCTGTAACGTACAATCCAACAAGCCTTTCAACCCTCATAAATACCTCTTGCTATTTGTCTTTAAAAAAAGGAGTCCCATTACTGATTGACCTTTGACAAATCAAGTTTCAGCGCTTCATTGTCCATGATATCGATGTCTTTGCGTAGTACTTCTGCGGCAATGGCTTTGGCATCGGCTAGCGAGTGCATCGCACACGTACCGCACTGATAGAGATTGAGCTCCGGAATATCGTTTTGACTTTTAACCGCAATAACATCATGCATGGACGCTTCCCAAGCCTCGGCGACCACTTCTTCGCTTGGACTTCCGATAACGCTCATGTAAAAACCGGTACGGCATCCCATCGGAGAGAGGTCGATGATCTCTGTTTTCCCCGAGTTAAGATGATTACGCATAAATCCTGCGAACAAATGCTCCAGTGTATGAATCCCTTCTTGAGACAAGATCGCCTCGTTGGGACGGCAAAAGCGTAGATCAAAAACCGTAATGTCATCCCCTCTTGGCGTTTTCATCCCCTTGGCACGGCGTACCGCCGGTGCTGGCATAATGGTGTGGTCAACCGTAAAACTGTCGAGTAATGGCATGGTAATCCTTAAATATTCATCTTTATTGGTAGCAATAGTAACACATTTCACCATTGCATCGCTATAATTTGACCACTAATACTAGGAACTCAAATAATGAAAAGCCTTTATGATAACACCATTGCTCAACAGTATTCCAATGATCCGCTGGGCATGCTGGTTTACACCTCTCAACTGCTGGGACAAAATAAAGATTTAGTGCTACACGGTGGAGGGAATACCTCTGTCAAAATGGATGGAGTTTTGTACGTCAAAGGTTCCGGCTGGAATCTGGATAACATTGAAAAAGAGGGATTCTCCCCCGTTAATTTAGAAACCCTTATCTCTATGGCAAAGCGTGATGAACTAAGCGATACCCAAATGGTCAAAGAACAGCGCGAGGCGATGAGCGATCAAAGCTTCCCGAACCCTTCCATCGAAGCAATCCTCCATGCCATCATCCCTTATGATTTTGTCGATCATACCCATGCGGATGCGGTTGTCACCCTCACCAATACCCCCAATGGCAAAAAATTGGTACAGGAGCTGTATGGCGAGAATATGCTCCTTATTGATTACGTCATGCCCGGTTTTCTCCTAGCCAAACATATCTATGAGGTAACTCGAACCATCGATTGGAACACGCTAAACGGCATCATTTTGCTCAATCACGGCGTCTTTACCTTTGACAATGACGCCAAAACAGCGTATGAAAAGATGATTGCGATTGTCACAAAGGCAGAAGAATATCTTGAACAGCACGTAACCCTTCCCTGTCGTGATTGCCCTGGAGAAAGTGATCCAAAAGTCATCGAACAAATCGCAAAAGCGGTGGAATCGATACGAGATTGCCCCATCTTTCCCATCGTCATCGATTCTCCCCGTGCCAAATTGCTCTCGATATTTCCCCATCTCAAACGTCTAGTGAAACAAGGAGAGCTCACACCTGAACACGTTATTCGTATCAAACCTTTTCCCGCGATCATCGAAGAGGACATCGCACAAGGGATTGAGACATTTACCAAAGAGTATCAGGCCTATTTTGACACATACAGCAAGCCTTCCCATCTCTGCCTTGATCTCGCGCCTCGCTATGCGATTATCAAAGGAGTGGGCGCAGTAGCCCTAGGCAAAGATGAAAAAGAATCCGGCATAATCGCGGACATCGTCAATCATACGATAACTGCAATCTTGTGCGGCGAACAGCTAGGTGCATGGATTTCCCTCTCACTTGCAGATATGTTTGAAATGGAATACTGGGAACTCGAACAGGCTAAATTGAAAAAATAATACTCATCGTCATTCCGTGCCACGACACGGAATCCAAAAACAATAAATGGATACCGTATCAAGTACGGTATGACCCAACAAAAAGGAAAAACAATGAGACTTTTTTATTACGTACACACAGGACATCGTATCGGGCTTGACCGATTTCATCGGGCGGTAGCGATTATCAATGGATTAGGGGACG
>JAUPLR010000025.1 GCA_030836825.1 Campylobacterota bacterium | reverse complement strand
GTAAAATGCTATCTCTCCTTCACCGCTAATGATGTAGTCGGCATTATCAAAATTGACACGATGAGGCAGGTGTGATAGCATTTTACGAACTGTGTAAGGAGATACTTTCTCCCGTTCGTGGTGAGCTTGTCGAACCACTCACCCTTCGACAGGCTCAGGGCGAACGAACGGGACAAACGAAGTTTATCAAAGCTCCTATACCTGACCTAAAAACAATCTCCTTGCCTTATTCTGCCTATACTGATGAAGACGTAGCGCATCGTACCATCTATGTAGAAGCATCACGCGGGTGTCCGTTTGAGTGTGAGTTCTGCCTCTCTTCAGTCGATGAAAAGGTACGTAATTTTCCTCTGGATGCATTGCTCGAAGAGTTTGAAATCCTTTGGAATCGTGGAGTAAGGAGCTTTAAATTTATCGATCGTACGTTTAATCTTAACATGACGTTTGCAAACCGTATTTTGAATTTCTTTCTCTCTAAAGAACCCCCCTATTTCGCCCATTTTGAAGTCATCCCCGATCATTTCCCCGATGTGTTAAAATCCAAAATAGCCTTATTCCCTCCCGGATCACTGCAGCTGGAAATCGGTATCCAAACCCTCGATCCCGTCATCGCAAAAGGGATTAATCGCCCGCTCAAGCTTGAAAAAATTTATGAGAATTTAGCGTTTTTAGAAAATAATACCTCTGCACATATGCACCTCGATCTCATTGTGGCACTTCCAGGAGAGACCCTCGAAGGATTTGGACATAATCTCGATAAACTCGTTTCTCTCACGCATAGCGAGATACAAATAGGGATGTTAAAAAAACTTTCAGGCACTACCCTATCACGCCATGATGAAGAACATGGGATGATTTATAGCGATATTCCCCCATACGACATTCTCCAAAACAATAATCTCAGCTTCACACAGATACAAAAGATGAAACGCTTTGCCCGTTTTTGGGATCTTTATTACAACAGCGGAAATTTTGACAAAAGTGTTAAACTGTTATGGAAAGATGAAAAAGTGTTTGACGGCTTTTATGCCTTTAGCGAATGGATATTTGCTCAGACGCTCTCTACATGGAAAATATCGCTTGATCGCCAAATATCACTGATGTATGAGTATCTACTGCCCCATACGGCGCTTGATGTTATACAAGCAGCACTGATAGAAGACATCAACACAACCCCCGGCAGAAGAATCCCCTATTTTTTAAAGCACGATGTCTCCAAAGAAGGTCCAAAAAACACCGAGAAACACGTTACGCCAAAACGACAAGCAAAGAGAATTGAGGGATGAAAGTTATTAAAAGGCCGTGGATTTAAAGAACGGAGAAAGTGAAGGTTCTACAAGCCTATAAATAGGCTGATCTGATTATGCAAATGAGTAATGCCAAAAAAGAGAAGCGCTACGACTCTTTTATTTGTCAAGCTATTATGGCACCATCACTCACACGAAGAGGTTGCTGATAGTGAATTTACAGAAATATTTTGACGTTATCCTCTATTACAGAAAACTTTGAATTTAAACGATTAAGAGTTATAATCAAACTGGATAAAGCAATATCTTTGTAAGGAATTTTTCATTGGAATATAACTTTTACCTGCCACTTGCGATTGTTCTTATGCTGAGTGTTTTGATCCCTTTTTTGTTTCATCTGAGCCGCTATATTGGCGAAAAATCAAAATCGGGTCAGGCCATAAATCAGACGTATGAGAGCGGGATAAAAAAAACGTATAAAGACAGTTTTGAGCGTTTTAATATTAAATACTATCTTGTCGCCATCATATTTGTACTGTTTGATGTCGAAATTCTCTTTATGTTTCCATGGGCAGTAACCCTTCGACAGACGGGTCTTTTTGGGTTATTTGAGATGTTTACTTTTATGGCGCTTTTGCTGGCTGGGCTTATTTACATCTATAAAAAAGGTGCTTTAAAATGGAGCTAGATACAACAACCCTGTTAAACGATAGCGCAATAGCGACCAGACTTGAGGAAGCAATCGGTTGGGCCAGAGAGTCTTCATTGTGGCCGATGGTTTTTGGAACAGCGTGTTGTGCCATCGAGTTTATGAGTGTGGCGGCCAGTAAATATGACATTTCACGTTTTGGTGCGGAGGTAGTTCGCTTTTCACCCCGCCAAGCGGATTTGTTGATCGTTGCGGGTACGATTACCTACAAGCAAGCCCCAATTTTAAAGCAGATTTACGAACAGATGAGTGAGCCAAAGTGGGTTGTGAGCATGGGTGCATGTGCCTGCAGCGGTGGATTTTATGACAACTATTCAACGATGCAGGGAATCGATAATATCATTCCGGTTGATGTGTATGTCGGCGGGTGCCCTCCCCGACCGGAAGCTTTGATCGATGCACTTTTGAGTTTACAAAATGATTTGAGAATCAATAAATACAATCCCGACAGACACAAAGATTTTAGAGGTTTGCTTGATAATGTGTGAAAATATAATCGTTCCAGCGGAGGAACTGCATACATTAATTGACACTAAGTACAAAGAAGGCTTTACCTATCTTTTGGACATTACTGCGGTAGATTACACTGTTTACCCCGTTGTTCAAGAAGAGCTTTTTGCTTTGATTTACGTTCTTCGTCATGAAAGTTTCCTCTACCATATTGTACTAAAAACTTATCTCAAAGAATTGAAAATAGAGACAATAACCGATATTTTCAAAGGGGCAAACTGGCTTGAACGAGAAGTGTACGATCAGTATGGAATTCACTTTAAAAACCACCCAAATTTAAGAAGAGTTCTCAATCATAAAGAATTTGTAGGTCATCCGCTTCTAAAAGCTTATCCGATTACAAAAGGTCAGCTTTTGCACGAGGTTGATGATTTGATTGATGAGATGAACAACAGGCTTTTAAGCAGAAATGTTGTTTGCAAGCTCGAAAGTGGTTCCTTTAGTGAGTGCAACAAAGATTTGATGTTTCTCAATCTCGGACCTTCGCATCCGGCAAGCCACGGAACGATTCGAACCTATGTCGCTCTCGATGGTGAAACCATAGAGTGTGCTGTGAGTGAAATCGGGTATTTGCATCGCGGTTTTGAGAAAAGCTGTGAGAATCACACGTACAACCAGATCGTTCCTTACACGGACAGACTTAACTACTGCTCGGCCATTAGCAATAATATCGCTTTTGTAAAAACCGTTGAAGAGATGTTGGGTATAACCATCAGTGAACGCGCGCAAGCGATTCGCGTGATGCTGCTTGAGCTATCACGCATCGAAGATCATGCCGTTTGCTTGGCAGCTATTTTGGTCGATATGGGTGGGCTGACAAACTACTGGTATATGTACAATCCGCGAGAAGACATCTATGAGCTGCTTTCAAAACTCACAGGGGCCAGACTTACCAACTCCTACATGCGTGTCGGCGGAATGACAAATGATTTGTATGATGGGTTTGATGGTGATTTAAAAGAAGTTATTAAAAAAATTCAGTACGGCGTTGAACAAACACTGTCTCTTATAAAACACAATAGAATTTTTCATGACAGAACGCAAAATGTAGGGATGATAACGGCAGAAAATGCGCTTAATTATTCCCTGACAGGTCCGAATCTCAGAGCAAGCGGGATTGCGTATGATATGCGAAAAGACACTCCTTATTATGGGTATGAGAAGTATCAATTTGATGTTGTTGTTGGAAGCGTTGGGGATGTGTATGACAGAATTATGGTCCGTTTTGGCGAGATTGAGGAGAGCATAAAAATCATAGAGCAAGTAATGGGCAATCTGCCACAGGGTGAAATCAACATAAAAGATTTTTCCATCGTACTGCCAAAAAAAGAGGCAGTTTACACTACAATAGAAGGGGCAATGAATCAGTTCAAGCTTATCTTTGAAGGGGTAAAAGTTCCCCTTGGCGAACATTACAGCTCTCTTGAAGCGACCAATGGAGAACTTGGATTTTATATAGTGAGCGATGGAAGCGGAACGCCCTATAAAGTCAAAGTTAAAGCCCCTTCGTTTACTGCAATGAGTGCATACGCCCAGATGATTGAAGGTTCACAGCTTGCAGATGCCATTTTGACGTTGGGCAGTTTGAATATTATTGCAGGAGAGATGGATCGATG
Source organism: Campylobacterota bacterium (assembly GCA_030836825.1). Classification (GTDB taxonomy): domain Bacteria; phylum Campylobacterota; class Campylobacteria; order Campylobacterales; family Sulfurimonadaceae; genus Sulfuricurvum. Next base: position 715 of record JAUPLR010000025.1, on the reverse strand, counting down.
AGTTTTGCTTTTAACGATGAAAATAAGATAACAATCACCCGTTTAACAAAACGCTATCCGCAACCAAAGGCGTTGATTCTGCCTCTTCTTTGGTTGGCTCAAAAACAAGAGGGTTTTATCAGCGAAGAAGCGATGCAAATCATTTCTGAACTTTCGCACATGCCGTACATGCACATTTACAGTGTTACAACGTTTTACACAATGTTTAAACTTGAAAAACCCAAAAAAAGAGTGCTCGAAGTTTGCCGTACCCTCTCGTGTGAACTAAACGGGAGTGAATTGATAAAGAAATATTTGTTAGATGCCCACAGTGACGATTACGAGATTATTGAAGTTGAGTGTATGGGGGCTTGTGGAGGAGCGCCTATGTGCACACTGGATGGAAAATACCTAGAGAAGGTAACTCCAAAAATGCTGGAAGAGATTTTAAATGCAAACTAAAATAGTCAGTAAAAATTTTGATATTCCCCAAGCCAATACCTTGGAAATTGCCTTGAAAAATGGAAGATACGCATCACTGGAAAAACTTTTTACCTATGAGCCTCAACACGTGATCGACATCATCAAAGCAAGCGGTCTACGCGGAAAAGGGGGAGGCGGTGCCCCTGCCGGTGGGAAATGGCAATTGGCAGCGGATTATGCCGGTATCAAATACCTTGTCGTCAATGCAGACGAAAGCGAACCAGGGACATTTAAAGACAGACATATTATTTCC
>JAUPLR010000024.1 GCA_030836825.1 Campylobacterota bacterium | reverse complement strand
GTTTGGATAAACATTGACTTCCAATCCCGCTTGAGTGAGTTCATTCAAAATATTACGCTTAACGCCGAAATCAATTGCCGCAATTTTGGCTTTTACTTTTGGGGCATCATTGTATTTAAAAGTGACAGGGTTATAAACACCCGACTCGTGGCGGTAAGCAGCTTTGGTGCTTACTTCTTCAATGTAATTCACTTCTTCAATCCGAGGAGCGGCTTCTAAAAGTGCTTTAAGCTCTCCCTTGTCACTGACCTTGGTCGAAGCGATCATCATCATCGCACCTTCGGTACGCAACATTTTCGTCAAATAACGAGTGTCAATATCGCAAATACCGATAACCCCATGTGTTTCTAAAAAAGAGTGAAGCGTTTGTGTCCCGCGAAAGTTTGAATAGGCACTTTGATATTGACGAACAATAACCCCTTTGCAGTGCGCAACATAACTCTCCATGTCTTCGTCATTAACGCCGACATTACCGATTTCCGGCATGGTAAAAGTGATAAACTGTCCCGCATACGAAGGATCGGAGATGATTTCCTGATACCCCGTTAACGACGTGTTAAAAACGATTTCACCCACATTGGTCGCATCCGCACCAAAGCTCTTGGCTTGCAAATACGTACCATTTTCCAAATAAATCCATACATCACGCATTATGAAAGTCCTCTTCGCGCCAATTCATCTTTGTAAAATTTCTCATACAAAATCTCATACTCATCCGTTCCCGGAATCACACGGCGCTTATAGCTTTTGATTTTATCGTAAACAGCCGATTCTATCTCTCCCGCATCGGCAATGAATTTGGTCATTGAATCGTAAATGATATTTTTAACACGATTTTCGCTGACATCATATTTAATTAAATCCTCTTCATAAAGCTCATTAAGAATCTTATGGGCAATGTCTGAGTATCTGTCTTCATACGATAAAATAACATCAAAGTCAGGCGCTAATTTCTTTTTGATCATAAAAAATAGTTGGCGCTCGTCGGCAAGGTAATAATCAATTTGTTCTTCGTTCGCATTGACAATTTCATTAACCTTTTCTTCAAGCGCCATTTCACGTTTAACATTCTCAACCAATATCTTCTCAGCCTCTTTCGCGGTTGCTTCCAAGCCTTGTGTCATCGTTACTAGACCACTGCGATTAAGATCTACGGCAATTCGACTGGATATATGGGGTATATGTGAGAGTGAAACTTTCATAATCAGGCCCTGTTTCTTTTTTCTTATTGTACTTAATATGTCCTCTAAAATGGCTTAGAGGATGTTTTTGTCTTACTTTTTAGGCTCAGGGGGAGGCATTTTTCGTAAACTTGCGGTTATTTCGGATCCTTTTTTTGGATCCATTTTAGCCAATATCTGCCCAACAACTTTGGAGTTTAACGTACTCATTATCGAGGAAGCTTCTTCGGTAGACATTTGTGCCAAAATCCCTGCGGAGGCAGAGGGTTTCATTTTTGCAAAGGTTTGAGAAACCTTGTCTGATTTGAGCTGTTTTATCTCTTCAAGTACTTTTTTATTCTCTTCCAATATTTTTTTTACAGAAGCTTCTTTTGCCATAATTTCTTGCAGTTTTTGATCGACTCGGGTATCTTTACCCTTTACTGCCGATTCTTTTTTCTTCAGTAACTCTTCCGTCGCACGCTTGAGTGCATCCAGAGATTGCCGCTCTTCATCTATGCGCCCTAACTCTACTAAAAGCTCATTTTTTCGGGATTCAAAAATCTTGGTACACTCATACGATTTCGTATTTTGGGCACCCCATACCGTGCTGCTTGCGTAAATAGTCAGTAATAATAGGTACTTCAAAGCCAAACCTTCTTGTAGGTCATAGTCCCAATTTCATCCAACATTTTTGCCTCTTCATGTTTAACTTTTGCGACCATCGTCTCTATCTCTTGAAGTTCTAAATAGTTGAATTTTTCAAATTCTATGCGTGAAAGACGGAAAGCTTCACGTGCCCTGTCTTGATTGATACGCGCTCGATGGACCCTCAAACGACAAGACTCTATTTCACGATGTTGTGCCTGAGCGATCATTTGTGCTTGAAAAAGTTCACCGATTGAGCCGTTTTGCGGAGAGACTAAAAAAGAGAGTTGAGCGTAGGCATTATCCAATGCGGCATCACTGAGCGTTACTTCATTGTTTGCGCCCATAAGGGCTTGTTCGGCTTTATCTAAAGCCTGCTTTTTGAGCTTCACCAAAGGTTCGTAACGTGATTTCATGGCGTCGCTCCCCTTTGGTTTAGAATCTCGGTCTTAGAGTAAAATCGTATCGTTTCGATCCGGCGATGTCGAAATCATCCCAATTTTGGTTTGGGTCAACTCTTCAATCGCTTTGAGATACGTTTGTGCGGTTGCGGGAAGGTCCTCAAAACGGCGAACGCCCTCAGTCTTGTCCCATCCTGCAAAGGTTTTATAAACAGGAGTAGCCGCCTCCAGATCAAGAGGCATATGCTCAATGATTTCGCCATTGACTTCATAGGCAACACATACCTTAATCTCATCAAAACCATCCAGAACATCAAGCTTCATAATGGAGAGATCATCACACCCATTGAGGCGGCTCGCATAACGACACGCAATGGCATCAAACCAGCCGCAACGGCGCGGGCGACCGGTCGTTGTTCCAAATTCTCTGCCCTGTGCGCGTAGACGCTCGCCGATTTCTCCATGATCTTCCGTCGGGAAGGGACCATTGCCGACACGTGTACAATACGCTTTTACGATGCCCGTTACTTTGCCGATGTCTTTTGGATTGATTCCAAGACCCGTACATGCGCCCGCAGAGATTGTCGACGAGCTCGTTACGTACGGATAGGTGCCATGATCGATGTCCAACATCGTTCCCTGTGCGCCCTCTAGTAAAATCTTTTTGTCTTCATCCATCATCTTCCACGCCATCTGCGTCGTGTTTGCCAAAAAGGGTACCAATTCTTGGGCAAAACCCGTAAGCTCAGCGGTTAACGCTTCACGGCTTGGCAACGTAATTTCCAAAGCGTCAAAAATCGCTTTATTTTGAATAAAATACTCTAAAATACGCTCTGTTAGCGCAGGGACGTTGCGCAATTCCCCCAAGCGAAAACCGGCACGAGCAATTTTTTCACTGTACGCAGGTCCGATGCCGCGACCGGTAGTACCAATTGCTTTTTCGCCGCGTAATATCTCTTTTGCTTGATCAATAAGCGTATGAAATGTCAAAATCATGTGCGCGGATTCACTCAAGAAAAGACGCCCCAGCAAATGATCAAACTGCTTCATCTCTTTGATCAGCGCCTCAGGGGAAACAACCACGCCATTGCCGATAATATTGACCGCCTTGGGATTCAAAATACCCGATGGTATCAAGTGAAGTGCATGCGTTTTTCCATCAACGACTATTGTATGCCCTGCATTATGTCCACCTTGGTAACGGGCAACAACATCGTATTTTTGCGCAAGCAAATCAACAATTTTACCTTTTCCTTCGTCACCCCATTGGATACCGACAATTAAATCTGCTTTCATGTATTTCCTATTTTATTGGTGTAGCGCTTCAACCAAAGCGTCTGTGTATATTGCAAATCCAACCGAAACGGTCTCTTCGTCTTTGTAGCGTCCGCCCATAGCGTACACCTCATTTTTCTCAATCACCCGAAAAAAGAGCTCATCGTAATACAGCATTTTAGCGTAATATAAAGGAGCTATAACATAATTTGGATATTGCAGTCCCGTACACAGCTTTTTGATCTTGAGTAACTCATCGCGGATGACATCGGGAACGACTTCCAACAGAGTCTCGATTTGCTCTATATTTTCAAGATAAACCAACTGCGTCAGCCATTGGATTTTAAGCGCTAAAAATTTCTCAATATTGACGTGTCTAAAATCATCCAAACTCAAACCCAGCATTTCTGAGAGGATTCGAGGAATGTTGATGTTAGAGATTTGCAACAACGGCGCTATCTCCAACGCATCCAAAACGGCTGTTGCTTCGTTCAAAATAACTGCCAAATCGGACTCATCAATGATCTCCGCTCCCACTTGATACTGCTCCGTCGAGGGAAAACGGTAAACGGGCTGTATGTAGAACCACTTTTTATGTGCTGTGTTTGCTCCTAGACGCTTTTTGAGTATACGCACCACATCAATCGTCGAATCTGCGCGCAAACTCATCGCATGGTTTTTAACATCACCCAAACGAAGAAGCTCCCATTCATCGCTGATACTCAAATGCTGGTGATAGGAGAACAATGGTGTTACGATCTCTTCAAATCCCGAAGCACATAACAGCTCACTGGCTTTTGTCTCAATCAATCGTTTCGTTTTTGCCGTTCCTGCAAAATAAAGGCGTGAACCTTCAGGAATCTCATGTTCAAAAATCATACGTTACTGCCCAAAATAAACGGTACTGAATACTTTATTCGCCGTACCGTCAAAAGTTCTGCGTCCCAATTTTTCCAGCGCCAGCTCAATGCTGTTGACCACCCATGCCGCTTCGTACGCAGGAATAAGCCCCATGTGATTGATACGGAAAATCAAATCTTTGATATGATCTTGACCGCCTGCCATGTTGATGTCAAACTCTTTTTTGAGCATGGAACGTATTTTAGGTGCTTGCTCATCATCGATGGTTGTCATAGAATCCGCAGGAGTCGTAGGATAAATATGCAATCCGATTGCTACCAGCGCTTCGCGTGTTGCGCGCGCACGGCGTGCTGTTTCATCGTACAATTTAGCCAATCCACCCTCAGATTTGATACGATTTAAAACATTTTCCAAACCAATAATCAATGTCGTTGCTGCGGTCCATGCTGTGGTATTTTTTTGCTGATTTTTAATCTCGGTAGCAAGGTTGAAGTAATATCCTTTTCCTTTTCCGATCTTAGTAATTGCGGCAGTTGATAGCCCCATGATTGCCAACCCCGGAGGAAGCATTAATGCTTTTTGGCTTCCGGAAATCAAACAGTCGATGTTCGTCACATCGATTTTCTCGACACCCACAGCCGTAATACCATCAGCGATTACCATAATATTCGGGTTATGCGCTTTTACTGCCGCTGCGATGGCTTCAGCGTTGTGACGAAGCCCTCCTGCGGATTCGCAAATCTGGATAGCAATAGCATCGATGTCAGGGTTGGCATTGAGTGCCGCTTGCACTTCTGCTACGGAAGCCGCGGTATCCCATTCATGCTTAATCTCGACATTGGCAATACCGTGAGCTACTGCAATTTTTCCAAAACGCTCACCGAATTTTCCCGAATTGATCGAAAGAAGTTTGGAAGAGCAAAGATTGATGACTGCGGCTTCCATCGCACCTGTGCCTGAAGACGCCAGCATCAACACTTCATTCATCTCTAACAGTTCAAACAACAAAGCACGTGTGCGCTCAAAAATAGCTTCAAACTCAGGAGTACGATGATGCAGGGTTTCTCCCGCCATCGCGATACGTACGGATTCTGGTACTGGAGTGGGTCCTGGGGTAAATAGGAGCATTGTTTTCCTTGTGATTGAGGAGTATAAATTTAGATTAAATTGTGCGAATTATAACGAAGAGCGGGTTAGTACTCCTTTAAGCTTGCCATTAGTATGTTAGAATTACGCTAAAAAAAGAGATCTTTATGACCTTGTTTGACGCTATCCTCCTAGGTGCCCTTGAGGGGGTAACCGAATTTCTCCCTGTCTCTTCCACGGGTCATCTTATCCTCGCCTCCCAACTCTTGGGAATACAACAAACTGCGGAGCACAAAGTATTTGAGGTCTCCATCCAGCTGGGAAGCATCCTCGCCGTTTTGTTCTTGTACGCCAAGCATCTCATGAACGATCAAACCCTCTGGATCAAACTCGCGGTCGCGTTTGTCCCTACGGGTGTTTTGGGATTATTACTCTACAAACATATCAAAGCATTGTTTGGTGTTGAGACGGTAAGCTTTATGCTCATCGCTGGGGGATTGATCTTTTTAGCCGTCGAGTATTTCCGACGTGACAAAGCCATCGATTCAGGCAAAGGGCTTGATGAACTCACCTACAAAGAGGCTTTTTTAATCGGATTGTTTCAAAGTATCTCCATGGTACCGGGGACAAGCCGTTCAGGCGCCACCATCATCGGAGGTCTTTTTTTAGGTCTCAAACGCAAAGCTGCCGCAGAATTTTCCTTTCTCCTTGCCATCCCGACTATGATCGTCGCAACGGGCTACGACCTACTCAAACATCGTCATGAAATGGTCGTGGATGACTATTCGATGCTCGCCGTTGCGTTTGTCACCGCGTTTATCTTCGCATTCTTCACTGTCAAGATATTCGTGGGCTTTGTCAGTCGCCATACCTTTACACCATTTGCGATTTATCGGATTGTGGTGGGGGCTATTTTTCTAACCATCATCGGGAATCTTCCCACTTAAGAACGCTGAGTCTTTATCTGATCAATCAAAATCTTCGCCAAATGCAGCGCTTTAGAGCGGTGCGAAATCCCAACTTTGACTTCGCTGTCCAGTTCCCCCAATGTCAGAGTATGTCCTGCGGGTGTAAAAATAGGATCGTAGCCAAACCCGTTTTCACCACGAGGCTGTGTAATGACATCTCCATGCATCCATCCATGCACACAACTCTCGCCCTCTTTGGAAACGATCGCAATGGCAGCGGTATAGTGTGCGGGAGAAGATTGCTTTCCTGTGCTTTTTACCTCATTTACAAGTTTATTGAGTTTGTCCTTGTATGTGCAACCCTCACCCGCATATCGCGCTCTTTAGATCCCGGGAACACCGTCCAATATATCTACGCTGATGCCACTGTCTTCCGCAACTACTATAGCCTCTTT
>JAUPLR010000023.1 GCA_030836825.1 Campylobacterota bacterium | reverse complement strand
GTCAGGGGAGTCGGGTATACGCTGTGTTAAGAATTCATCAGCTTTTTTTCCTCAACACCCTCGCCCTTTTTATCGGAACCCTCGCAATCGCTTCCGTCGTCGGTTACTATACGCTCAAAGAGATGATCGTCAACGACACCATAGACCATCTCCAAAGAACCCTCGAGCTGGTTGCAACAAACGCCAATCAATCCAATACGGCCGACCATTACGCCAAAAGCATCCTCAATCAAACCGATTACCGCGCTACTATTTTTAATGCTGAGGGGGAAGTGATTGCTGAAAGCAATCTCGATAAACGTGCTGTCAATTCCGATCACAATCGCGTTGAGGTTATGCATTCCGCCATTGAACCTTACGGCGTCGCCGTGCGGTATTCCAAGACGTTTGATGAAGATTATATTTTTGTGGCCAAACAAATCCCTCTTGGCGGCGATATTGTCACTTTGCGTCTTGGAGTGACGCTGCACGGTGTTATGGAATATTTTTATCAACTTTGGATCAAGCTCGCGGCATCCTTTGTTCTCTTTATCTTCATCGCGATCATCACAGCGTATAAAATTTCCAAAAAAGCGCAGTACGACATCGCTCAAATTACCCAGTATCTCCACGAAATTTCCGGAAAAAATTATACGGCGGTTTTAAAACCCCAATATTTTAGAGAATTTTTACAAATTACCTTGCTTCTCAAAAATCTCGTCAAAAAACTCCGTAACCGCGACAAACAAAAGCGCAAATATACCGCCCGATTACGTCTCATCAACAAACAGCAAAACAACATCCTCTCCGCCATCAGCCACGAGTTCAAAAACCCCATCGCCGCAATCGTCGGCTACACCGAAACTCTGAGCGAAGATTCTAATCTCAATCTCGCAATACGGGAAAAGTTTTTAGGGAAAATCCATTCCAATGCGATGAAAATCAGTCACATGCTCGATCGACTCGCCCTCTCCGTCAAACTCGAAAACAATGACCTCTCCATCAAACCTGTCACGTTTGATCTTGATGTCCTGTGCCGTGATGTCACCTGTGCGCTTCAAGCGAAATACCCCAATCGCACCATCCGCTATGAAGGTCTCTCCAAAGAGGTCGTAGCGGACAAAACAATGCTCGATCTCGTCATCACCAATCTCATCGACAATGCGATCAAATATTCCGAAGAAGAGGTGACTCTCAAACTCACCGACAAAACAATCGAAGTGAGTGATCAGGGCATCGGCATCGCACCCAATGAACTCGAGCTCATATCCTCTAAGTTCTACCGCGTACAAAAAAACAGTTGGGACAACTCCATGGGGCTTGGGCTTGCGATCGTGAGCTACATTCTCAAACTGCACGATTCAACACTGCACATTCATTGCACTTTGGGCGTGGGCTCTACGTTCTCCTTTAGCCTAGAAACCTTTGGTGCAATAGCCCTCCATGATAACCCGCTATAGGAGACTTCTCCCCCTCATAGACCATCTCACCGCCCATAACATAACCCCCATTTTCGTCGGCGGCTGCGTCCGTGACCATCTGCTGGGAAATGACAGTCTCGACATTGACATCGAGCTTTACGGGATTGGGAGCACCGATAAACTCTCAAATTATTTAAAGCCGTTTGGAAAAATCAATGAAGTGGGCAAGTCGTTCGGTGTCTTCAAGTTTCGTTATGAGGGCTACGCCATTGACCTCTCCCTCCCTCGCACCGAAAACAAATCGGCAAGCGGGCACAAGGGATTTGACGTCCAAATCTACCGCGAGATCGATTTTGCTGCCGCTGCGCGGCGTCGAGATTTTACGATCAATTCTATGGGCTACAATCCCCAAACCGATACCCTCCTCGATCCCTACCGCGGCGGCGCTGATTTATCCGCAAAAATCCTGCGATGCGTTGACTCTCTCACTTTTGTCGAAGACCCTTTGCGCGTATTACGCGCGATGCAGTTTGCGGCACGCTTTGATCTGACCTGCGATCCACAACTACTAACACTGTGCTCCCAAATGATTTCCCAAGGCGCCCTAAAAGAACTCCCAAAAGAGCGGATATTTGAAGAATTCAGAAAACTGCTGTTATTAAGCCAAAAACCTTCCCTAGGGCTCTCGCTTCTCGCGCAAATGGGAGGAAAATACCTCCTTGCCCCTCCCAGCGACGAAGCATGGGATAAAACACTTGCGTTAGTAGATGTGACGCCAAAAGAGCTTCCCTTGCGGCTGTGCGCCTTGCTTTTAGAAACCGAAAATCCGCAGACGGTGTTGCAACAGCTCACGGCTCAGCGGTCCTTGCTCTCCAACACCCTCACCCTCATCAAATACGCCCGAAAATACGGTGTTATTTCCCATCTTCCCCAACCCATTTTACAAGGACGTGATTTGATCGCGCTTGGGCTCACTCCAAGTTTGGCATTTAAAAAAATACTGGACAGCGCCTACGATGCGCAGCTGGAGGGGCAATTTTTTACAAAATCCGAAGCGGATGCATGGCTAAAAACCCATTTAGTAATAGCTTTGTAATGGAAACTGTACTACAATATCACCACAAAATGACGCAAGGCTTTGTATGATCGATAAATTATTTTTCAACTTTACACGGGCAAGCGCACTGCTGATTCTCATCATTGTGGCGTGGATTTTTACCGTTTTATTTAACCATTCGCTGGAAGCCATGAACACCCTTGGCTTGGATTTTATCACCCACGACGAATGGGCGCCCAATCTTGATAAATTCGGGGCTTATGCCGCTATTTTAGGTTCCATTATCTCCACAACCCTTGCCATGATGCTGGCCGTTCCCATCGCCATCGGTGTTGCCATCTTCTTGAGCGAAATCGCCCACGACAAAATCAAAGGTTTTTTTGGCGTAAGCGTCGAACTGCTCGCCGCCATCCCCTCGGTCATCTACGGGATGTGGGGTCTGTTTTTCTTCGTTCCGATTATTCGTGATCTTTTTGGAGGATTGGGAATCGGGTTGCTCGCGGCGGGAATCGTATTGGCAATTATGATTTTGCCGTTTATG
>JAUPLR010000022.1 GCA_030836825.1 Campylobacterota bacterium | reverse complement strand
GCGCCTGCGTGCACCTCTTCGATTATCGGATTTGGGCCGTTTGGGTACCATTTGGCGATGGTAGGAATGATACAAGTGTTGAGTGAGATCAACGCAATACGTGCTGCACAGCAAGGTGCACCGCAGGAGTAATTGGGATGCCCTTACAACGCCCGTTGGATGAGAGACACAGGATTTTCATCCATCGCTGTTTTCCGCATAGCCGGCAAAAACCTACCGGATACCGTCACCGTGTCCTTGTCGGGGTAGGTGGCAATGTGGGAGACGTACAGCGGAGATTGGAGCGTCTGTGGGTTTATTTGCGCCGTACCGCTCAGATTTATCCAATACAAAACGGTGTGATTGTTCGTAATCCGCCATTTGGATATACGCAACAAGCGGATTTTGACAATACGGTTATGGAAATAGCGACTTCTTTGAACCCTCATAGGCTGTTGCGACGGCTTCTAAGAATAGAAAAATATTTTGGGCGTAAACGCAGTTTTGCCAATGCCCCCAGAACGCTTGATTTGGATATGATATTCTTTGATAACCAGACGATGAATAAAGCTGATCTTACGCTTCCTCATCCTGGGTACAAAGAGCGGCTGAGTGTTCTTATCCCAATGCGGAGTTTAGGACCTAACGCACAAAAAAGACGGAGACGATATGAAAATCTTGACCTTTAGCGGCTCTACTCCTGCCGAAGCGCTCAAAAAAGCGCAGTTGGAAGTGGGCGAAGATGCCATGCTCATTGAGACCCGAGAGATTCAAAAAAAATCGCTAGGGAAGAGTGCGTTGTATGAGATCGTTGTCGGCGTTGAAGAAGAATTCCTATCCAAGCCAATCCCAAGAAACAAAGAGCCGCTGGCGCAGCAGCGCCCTTTAGCGCAAAAAAGCAGTGACGTACTGTTTAACATTTCTGAGGCGGCGAAACAGATTTCTAAAATAGCGGAAGTAACCGAAGAAGAACGAGTCCCAAAACAAGCGTTTCAGGCTCCAAGTGAAGATCTTAAACGGATCAAAGATGAAATTGAAAAGCTTGGGGATAAAGTCAAAATCATCCAAAATATGTTTTGGGATGAAAAATCGCCCAAGACTTCCGTAGCCATTCCTCCAGAGTTTGCAGAAATTTACCGTTTGGCACAGCAAAGCGGGATGAATCAAGACCATCTCGATGAAATTATGCAGCTTACTTTGGAGCATATGCCCTCCAAGATGCGAGAAAATTCGGAAACGGTAAAACGCTATTTTCAAGTAGTTTTACGTAAGATGATTCCTGTACGCATGGAAACCTCTCCTAAAATGGGTGGAAAAAAAGTGGTCATGCTTGTGGGCCCTACGGGAGTGGGTAAAACGACTTCGATTGCAAAATTGGCGGCACGTTATTCGTACCTTTTGGAGAAAAAATACAAAGTGGGCTTGGTTGTTTTGGATACCTACCGTATCGGTGCGGTTGAACAGCTCATGCAGTATGCAAGAATGATGAAGCTAGGCATTGAGACGGTAGTGGACCCTCCTGAGTTTTCCGGTGCCCTTAATTCTTTGCGTTACAGCGATTATATTTTGATTGACACGATGGGTAGCTCTCCGTACGACAAGGGAAAAATAGAAAAGATCCATGAATGTTTGCGCTCCAATGATACCGATTATAGCGTTGACGTGGTGCTGGTATTGCCAAGCTCGATCAAATACGAGGATCTCAAAGCAACCTATGACAACTTTGCCCCGCTGGGGATCGATACGATGATGTTTACTAAGCTGGATGAGACAAGAGGATTTGGTAATATTTTCTCATTGGTATATGAAACAAAAATACCGATCAGTTATTTTTCGGTAGGGCAAGAAGTACCGGAAGATTTGGTAGTATCGAACAGTGATTTTTTGGTTGATTGTTTGCTTAATGGGTTTCGCAAGGGTGAGCTGTCATGACACATCAAGCTGCCAAGCTCGAAGCCTTGGTGAATCAAAATAAGAAAACCGCGCTTAAAAAAACCCGTTTTATTGCGATAACAAGCGGTAAGGGCGGGGTGGGTAAAAGTACCATCAGCGCTAATATGGCACATATGATGGCAAGGTATGGGTTGAAAGTAGGCATTTTTGACGCCGATATCGGTTTGGCGAATCTCGATGTTATGTTCAATGTGAAAATCAAAAAAAATATTTTGCATGTGCTCAAAAGGGAAGCGACCGTTGAGGAGATATTGGTTCCTATAGAGAAAAACCTCGTGCTCATACCGGGAGAAAGCGGCGAGGAGATTTTCAAATATGCCTCATCGGGGATATTTGAGCGTTTTATGGATGAAGCGCATATGCTGGATGATTTGGATGTCTTGATTATCGATACGGGTGCGGGTATTGGAGAGCATACGCAGCTTTTTTTACGGGCATGCGATGATGTTGTTGTCGTAACGGTTCCTGATCCTGCGGCGATTACCGATGCCTACGCCACAATAAAAATGACATCGCGTCTTCGTGATGAAATCAATGTTATAATGAACCAAGTCCATAATGAGAGGGAGGCGATAGCGCTGTTTGAGAAAATACAAAAAGTGGCTCTTGCCAACATTGGCGATAAGTTGCGTTTGAATTATTTAGGACAAATATCCAGTGATCCAAAAATAGCGATAAGTGTGAAAAAAAGGGCACTTTTTGCACGTGAATTTCCCACCTCAAAACCCTCAGCAGAGCTGGAAGTGATTGTGAAGCGTATCGCCAAGAAATTGGAACGAAATGTGCTGGTAAATCCCCAAGAGAGTGGATTGAGCGGATTATTCAAGCGTTTAATGGAACACTTCTAAACTTATCAAGGCTGTGCATGCGGGGTTCGAATTTTGTTGCTTTTTTTACAGTACAGGGATTTATCGCGGGTATCGTATTTGGGGTATTGCAATCGGACAGCGCTGAAGACTTCTTGATGTATACGCTTTTGATTTCTACTTTTTTTTATCTTTTTTCACATCTGTGTGTAGGCTTTTATTTCCAAACTTTAGGGGTTAAAGCACCTGGATTTCCAAAGCATGCGCATGAGCGAAGTTTGGATAACTATGTGCGTGAGATCAATCGACGAGAGCAATTTATTGATGCGTATTATGCGCATAAAGATGAGTTGCTCAGCAATGATGAGCGGAGGAAAGCATGAGCGGTGCCGGTATTTACACGCAAGAACTGAAGCACATTGAAGATCAGCTCGCTTTGCAATACCTCCCTGCGGTCAAGGCGATGTCGTTTCGGCTCAAAGAACGATTGCCCAGTTCGATTGATTATATGGATTTATGTGCGATTGGAACGGAAGAGCTTGTGAAGCTTGCGCGCCGTTACGATGAAACTCAAAATGATTCGTTTTGGGGATACGCAAAAACGAGAGTGTATGGGGCCATGCTGGATTATCTCAGATCGCTGGATTTGGTGAGCCGTTCAAGCCGTCGTCTCATCAAAGAGATTGACAGAGCCATTGAGCATTTTTTGGCAGAGCATGATACAGAACCTACTAATTTAGAGTTGTCGGTCATACTGGATATGGAAGTTGAAAAAATTCATGATGCGCGTATTGCTTCGGATATTTATACCGTACTTCCATTGGATGATCAGTTGGGAAATGAGTTGGACGGAACGCTGGACCGCATGGAGCATGAAGAGCTCTTGGATGCTATCAAAGAGGTGTTAATGGGGTTTGAAGAGCGTGAACAGATGATCATACAGCTGTACTATTTTGAAGAGTTAACCCTCAAAGAGATTAGTGAGATTGTGAACATAACGGAATCGCGTATTTCACAGATTCATAAATCGGTTATTCGACGTATTAAAGAAGCGGTGGAGGGATAAAGCATGGCAGATATTTTATCCCAAGAAGAGATCGACGCCCTTTTAGACGTTGTTGATGATGACGGTGATGTTGGCGAGTTAGAAACCGAAGAAGAGAGTTCTTTTGGTTCTCATCGTCAAATTACGCTGTACGACTTCAAGCGTCCTAACCGTGTATCCAAAGAGCAGCTTCGTGCATTTCGCGGAATTCATGACAAAATGGCTCGATCCATATCGTCTCAAATTTCTTCGATCATGCGTTCCATTGTCGAGATACAACTGCACTCAGTCGACCAGATGACGTACGGCGAGTTTTTAATGTCTTTGCCCAATCCGACGAGTTTCAATGTCTTTTCGATGAAGCCGTTGGAGGGCAACGGCGTTTTAGAGATTAATCCTTCCATTGCGTTCCCGATGTTGGATCGTATTTTAGGAGGGCGTGGCGAACCTTTTGAAGCCAATCGTGAGTTTTCAGATATTGAGCTTTCCTTGTTTGAAACCATCTTGCGCGTTATGATGAGTACGTTGCGCGAGGCATGGGGACCTGTTACGGATTTGTATCCGCAGGTTGAGTCGAAAGAATCAAGCCCTAACGTGGTTCAAATTGTTGCCCAAAATGAAATTGTCGTTATGGTTGTTATGGAGATCATCATCGGGCACAGTTCAGGAATGATGAATATTTGTTATCCGGTTATTGCGCTAGAGCCTATCTTGCCAAAACTTGCAAGCCGTGATTTGATGCTCAACGAAACGAGTTCTAAAAAAAGCCGTAACCAAGAACTGCAAGTCCTCTTGGGGGGTGCTCAGGTTAATTTTGAAGTCAATCTGGGAATAGCGGAATTGACGCTTACTGAATTGCTTGATATACAAGTCGGGGATATTTTACGGCTTAATGTTGCTGCAAATGACATTGTGAGCGTGAGCGTGGATGGAAAAGAGCGCTTCATCGCAGAGATGGGGCTGCGCCGTTTTCGAAAATCCGTACAAATAACCAAGAAAATCGATACGGAGAAAGATGCCGTGAAGCGAGCACTCAAAGAGTTTGAGATTAAACGTAAAGCACGCGCAGCAATCGCTAAAGAGGTTATTAAAGTTGTAGATGAGTTTGAAGAGGATGAGTGATGAGTGATTTTACGGGGTTATTTGCCCAAGAAGCTATAGCTACAATCGAAGGTCTTACCGGCCAAGCGCCCTCGGTTGTATTTAAAGAATCCGAAACCATTTCGATTGTCTCGAATGTTATTCCGCCCATTGGGTTGGTGCGATTGAGTTTTTCTGGAGCAGCAAGCGGTAAAGGACTCGCATTGGTTCCTCCATCGCTTGCAACGGCACTGGGCGATATGATGCTAGGCGGTGATGGCGAGAGCAAAGAGGAGATGAACGATGAAGATCTCGACGCACTCAAAGAGATTATTTCCAATATTACAGGAGCTATGAGCACCACGTTAGCTTCGCAAAAAGAGCTTCCTAAGTTTACGATTAAAGCGGAAGAAGCGCTGTTTATTGAAGATAACGGCGATGTAGATCTGGATGCTTATGCTAAAATGTTTGTATTTACCTTTACGCTAGGGGCTATCAATTCATTGATTATGTTTGCGATTGATAAAGCTGTTGCTGAGGCATTGGATGGGCCAAGTGCTTCAAGCGTGGTTTCTTCGCCTTCTGCTCAAAGTGTATCACGCAATGATGAGGGAGAGAGCTACGCCCGCAAGCTCGATGATGCAGAGATGAAAAATATTGGACTGATTTTGGATGTCAAGCTGCCGGTGCGTGTTCGTATCGGGAAGAAAAAAATGCTTTTGAAAGATGTTTTAAGTATGGACATCGGTTCGGTGATTGAACTCAACCAATTAGCCAATGACCCTTTGGATATTTTAGTGGATGATAATGTCATAGCGCAGGGAGAAGTAGTTATTGTTGATGGAAACTTTGGGGTACAAATTACTTCCATTGGCACCAAGCGAGACAGATTGACAAAATTAAAAGGGTAATGAATGCCAAGAGGTAGAAAAAAAGAGTATCAAAGCAGTCGATACGTCAAGGATATCAAATCGGGAGACGTATGGAGTGTTTTTAAAATTATTGCCGATTTTGTACAAGGATTTGACGAATTAGGGGACTTGGGTCCTTCGGTTACCATTTTTGGAAGTGCGCGTACCGATGAAAACCATCCTTATTATAAGCAAGCCCTGCAATTATCGGACATGCTTGGAGCGCATGGATACAACATAATTACGGGGGGCGGCCC
Source organism: Campylobacterota bacterium (assembly GCA_030836825.1). Taxonomy (GTDB): domain Bacteria; phylum Campylobacterota; class Campylobacteria; order Campylobacterales; family Sulfurimonadaceae; genus Sulfuricurvum. The sequence goes on along the minus strand of JAUPLR010000022.1, from coordinate 36,137 downwards.
AGGAATTATGGAAGCGGCAAACCGCGGCGCTTTTAATCATGAGGAAGTTGAATCGATCGGTCTTAATATCGAACTTCCCTCAGAACAGCAGCCAAACCCGTACATTACAAAAGGGAGAAGTTTTGATTATTTTTTCTCTCGAAAAGTAATGTTGGTTAAGTATTCTATGGCGTACGTTATTTTTCCGGGGGGATTTGGAACACTCGATGAGATGTTTGAAGCGTTGACCTTGATTCAAACAAAAAAAGTATGGGGCGTGCGTCTTTTTGTCGTGGGAACAGAATTTTATACCCCGCTTGTTGCGTTTATACGAGATAAAATGCTCGGTGAGGGGATGATTGATCCAGACGATATGAGGTTTATTAACCTGACGGATGATCTTGATTATGTGGTTGAGGAAATTGAAAAATCGCTGGTTTCTCAATTAGCAATGATGAAAAAAGAGGGATTGGCGAATACAAAATATTATCAAGCATTGTCAACGCATACTGCAGGCCACTGCGGATTGGAAGGAAGCAGCAGTTTATGAAAAAAGTATTGATCGGGATGAGCGGCGGTGTCGATTCAACCGTATCGACGCTGTTGCTAAAAGAGCAAGGCTATGAGGTAGAAGGCGTTTATATGAAGCTTCACTCTAAGCCGGGTTACCATGAGATCCATCAAGCACGAGCGCAAAAGGCGGCGGAGTTTGCCGGTGTAAAATTGCATATTTTGGATTTGCAAGAAAAATTCAATGAAAAAGTTTTTACCCCGTTTATTCAAACCTATCAGGAGGGGAAAACCCCCAATCCGTGCGCGCTGTGCAATCGCAATATAAAATTCGGTGCTATGGTGGATTTTGCGGATGAGATAGGCGCTCAATACGTTGCAACGGGACATTACATACGGCATGATGGGCAGTATTTACTCCAAGCGCATGACGACACCAAAGATCAAAGCTATTTTCTTTTTTATATAAATCCTTCATTGGTATCGCGCCTTCTTTTCCCATTAGGTGACAAACATAAAGTTGATATTAAGGCGTACGCTGCTGGTATCCAAGGACTAGAATCGTTTGCATCGCAGGGTGAATCGAGTGAAATATGTTTTGTAGAAACCACCTATGCAGATGTGTTAAAACCGTATGTTAATGTGGATCAAGAGGGTGAAGTTCTCGACTTAGAGGGCAAGGTCATTGGAAAACACAAGGGTTATATGCACTACACAATCGGCAAGCGTAAAGGTTTTACAGTGCACGGGGCACATGACCCTCATTTTGTGGTTGAGATTAAACCAAAAACCAATCAAATAGTGGTCGGACCACGTGAAGCATTGGAATGTTATGAAGTTGAATTGGAAAATATTAATATGTTTGATGAGCGCAAAGAGCTAGCATGCACCGTGAAGCTTCGCTATCGTACCGAAGCGGTCAATTGTCGTGTGGTCATACATGCAGATCGCGCGACCGTAAAACTTGAAACGCCTGTTTTAGGTGTTGCCTCAGGACAGGCAGGGGTCTTTTATGACGGGGACAAGCTTCTCGGCGGCGGTTGGATTGTTTAATCCAAAATAAAAATTATCGCGGGAGATAGCATGAATCTAGGGAGTATCGCTTTCTAGCACGGAGGGCAGTGTTGGCTGGGTTATTGGTTCAGAAGATTCAACCGTATCATCAGCAATGTCCTCGCTAGGAATCGTAAAGAGCGGTTCTTCTGTCATGTTTAGCTCAGGTGAGGGGGCACTCTCCTCTTTTGGCGCGGTCATTACCTCTTTGTAAATGGTTTGAATTACCCCCCGTCGTTGCATGATTTTTAATAGGATACGAGAACGATTTTTGACGTATTTTTGATTTCCGGTCGGATTGTATCTGATTGGATTGGGCAATACAGCGGCGAGGCGTGAGGCTTCCTTTGCGGTTAGATTTTTGGCACTTTTGTGGTAGTAGTGACGAGCAGCTGCTTCAATACCAAATATTCCATCACCCCATTCAGCGACATTGAGGTAAATTTCTAAAATCCGGCGTTTGGTGAGCGTTTTTTCGATACGCCACGTGATAATCGCCTCTTTTATTTTACGGACGGGATTTTTACTCGGAGAGAGGTAAAGATTTTTGGAAAGCTGTTGGCTGATGGTGCTTCCCCCTGCAAGCGTCCCTTTTTTGATACTGCGTTCGATTGCATTTTCCATCCCTTTGACATCAAAACCGTCATGTTTCCAAAAACCGTCATCCTCACCGATCAAGACGGCTTTGATGACATTGGGAGAGATGTTTTTCATCTTCACCCATTTATGCGTGATGTGCATGTCGCGGTTTTGCTGAGCCCATTCATCTTCACGGTATTGCATAAACGCCGTGGGGACAGGAGGACTCTCTTTTAGGGCATTAATATCGGGATAGAGAAAATAGCGACCAATATCAAGTATCCCTAAAAGGGCAAGGATGAGGAAAAGTTTACGAAATATTTTCATGAGACATCCGGTGATAGTTTTGGTAAATGCCATTGTTTGTAATAGGCGAGTAGGCGTAACATGATGGCAAAAGTAGCGATGAGGGCAACTTGGGGCGTACCGACTCCCCATAGTTTATTGCTGACAAGCAACAAGATTGCAACAATGAGGGCGATGGAGCCATAGAAATCACTGATGAGGACTGAGGGGACTTGATTGATCATAGTGTCACGTATAACACCTCCTCCGACCGCGGTTAAGAAGCTCAGAATAAGGACACCGAAAAAATTAAAATTTGCATCCATAGCCAGCAACGCTCCCGTGATGCTAAAGGCAACCAATCCAATCGTATCGCTGATGACAAAGAGCCTTTTTCTTTCCAATTTTTCACTGCGATAGAGACGAAAAACAAACGCTACTGCAATCGTGGAGATTACGGTGATGGCGGGATAGTATTCGGTGAAGGCAAACGGAGTACGATTGAGAATCGCATCTCGAACCACACCGCCGCCTAATGCGGTTATGGAAGCCGCGATAATAATTCCTAGAAGATCGAGCTTGTGACGAACACCAATGAGAAATCCGCTTAAAGCAAAGGCAATAATTCCTAAAATATCAGCAACAACGACAAGATTAAAATCAGACATTGGGTGCGCGATAATTTTCTTTGAAGGTTACGTACCGTTTTGCCGAGGCATACAGTTCTGCCACTTCTTTGTCGGTGAGTTCCCGAACGACTTTTGCAGGGCTTCCCATGATGAGGGAGCGTGGGGGAAAAACTTTGTTCTTGGTGACGAGTGCGCCTGCCCCCACAATGGATTCTTTACCGATAACGGCACCATCCAAGATCGTAGCGCTCATGCCGATCAAGCACGCATCCTCAATGGTACAGCCATGCAGCATAACGCGATGTCCTACGGTAACATCATTTCCGATAACCGTTGGGTATCCGTCGCTCATATCGTCAAGCTTGTGATGGGTTATGTGTATCATGCTGAGATCTTGGATATTGGTACGATCACCGATAGTGATGAAGTGGACATCGCCGCGCACCACACAGCCAAACCAAATGCTGACGTCCTCCCCCATCGTAACGCGTCCGATAACATCCGCAGAAGGAGCAATCCAAACGCGGTCTTGCATCTGCGGAACATAGTGTAAGTAGTTGCTGATCATAAAATATCCTTCTTAGCTCTCTTTGAAGAGGCGTGCGGTGAGTTGTTGAGCATAATTTGGGGCTTGTTTTTTTGTTGAATTATAGACTTTAGTGGTATGGGTCTCCACAATTTGATGGCTGTTGATAACACTGCTGGTTTCGTGTGTCACTTGCGCATAGGAACCATCGTTTTGAAGCTCATAGGCTAGGACATTATCCGATACCTGCAGTTGCAAGATTTGAAGCAATTTCGCGGAAATTTCTTCTCCCTCAATGGGGGTAAGCAGTTCAATCCTGCGTACGAGATTACGCGGCATCCAATCGGCACTGCTGATATAGGTCTGCGGCTTCGAGTGTTTAAAATAAAAGATACGGGCATGTTCAAGATATTTCCCAATGATCGAGGTAACACGGATGTTTTCACTGATTCCCGGGACTCCGGGACGAAGACAACAAATTCCACGGATAATGAGTTGAATTTTAACTCCGGCAATGGAAGCTTTGTAGAGCGCTTTGATAATATCTTCGTCAACAAGTGAATTCATTTTAGCAATGATAACACCCTCGGCGCCCATGCGCGTTTCATTTTGGATAAGGGAGAGAACTTTTGGTTTTATTTGTGTCGGAGCCATATAAAGTTCATTGAGCTTTCCCTTTTTACTAAATCCGGTGAGAAAGTGAAAAAAGCGGGTCATATCGTGGGTAATGGCATCATTGGAGGTCATGTAGCTGATGTCCGTGTAGACGGTTGCTGTTGAGGGGTTATAGTTGCCTGTTCCCAAGTGGGCGTATTGCTTGAGCTTTCCATCGACGCGGCGGGTGATGAGCGCCGCTTTGGCATGGACTTTGAATCCGGTAATGCCATAAATGACATGCGCCCCCGCATTTTCAAGTGCTTTTGCCCAAATAAGGTTGTTCTCTTCGTCAAAGCGGGCTTTAAGCTCCACCATAACCGTGACTTGCTTGCCCGATTCAGCGGCAGCTATGAGGGATTGGACGATTACTGATTTTGAGCCTGCGCGATAGAGGGTCATACGAATCGAAACAACATCGGGATCTTTTGCTGCCGTCTGGATAAGTCGAACCACGGGTTCAAAACTTTCAAATGGGTGGTAGAGCAGTAAATCTTGTTTATCGAGAATGGTGTACAAGCTGTCTTCAGAGTTTAGGGGAGGAAGATTGCGTGGTTTGAAACTGGGACTCGTAAGATGGGCAAAATCCTTATTTCCAACCACTTGCCATAGAGCACCTAGATTGAGATAGGTTTGAAAACGATAAATATCGTCTTTAAAAACATTGGCATGTCGGTTGAAGAAGTTAAGCAGATCATCATCGGCATGGTTGCTCAGTTCGAGGCGAACAATTTCCCCTTTTTGACGAAGCTTTAGTCCCTCTTCGAGCATTTCCATAAAATCATCGGCTTCTTCCTCTTCTATGGCGATATCGGCGTTTCGTGTGATACGAAATGCCGAGAATTTAATCAGCTCATAACCAGGAAACAGATCATGGATATGCTCGGCAACGACACTTCCGATTGGGACATAAATACGATTGCTAATATCAACAAAACGCGGTAGAACGCGAGGAATCCGCACGATTCCATAGCGTTCAACGGTATCGTCATCTTTGTCTCGAAGTTTGAGGATAAGCCCAAAGCTAAGATTGTTCAGATGGGGAAACGGATGCGTAGTATCAACGGCAATGGGTACGATAACGGGATAGATATTGTCATAAAAATAGCGGTTAAGAATTTGGCGTTGCGCCTGCGTAACCTCTTTGTACGATTTAAAGAAAATCCCCTCTTTTTCAAGCTTTGCCATAATCCCTTGGAGGCAATGCTCAACAGATTGCTGTTCGTTATGTAAATATTGACGTATTTCACGAAGCTGATGCAGCGGAGTAAGACGATCAGCTCCCGAGACATTAACTCCGGCGCTAAAAAGTTTTTTCAAACCTGCAATACGGATCATGTAAAATTCATCGAGGTTGGTTCCATAAATAGCAAGAAATTTTAGACGCTCAAAAAGAGGTAACGATTCTTCTTGCGCTTGCTTGAGAACACGAGTGTTAAATTGGAGCCATGACAGCTCACGGTTGATATAATGAGCGGGATCTCTGAGATTATTGACCATTTTGGGACACCATTATTGTTATGTTTATGTGATTATATTATACTTTGGTTACAAAAAGGAGTTTTATGAGCGTTTTTGCCATTATTATGTTTGCTGTTACCCTGTATTTCGCATACCAAATTTTTCATCATGTCCAGTCTCTTGAAGAGCCATTGCCTCAAGACAATGAACAATCAACGACAACGGTTGACGTAAGCGGTCTGGTCGAGGAAGCCGATGACGCCTATGGGCGGGAAGATTTTAAAACAGCACAGGAAAAACTGGGACAAGCGTATCTCTTGGAACCGCAGAATCTGGAAATTTTAAATAAATTGGCATTTATTCATGGGAAGAGGGGCGACGTTCAATTGGCGATTGATTTGTATAACCGCTCTTTAGAGGTAGAGGAAAAGGATGATCTGGTGCACAATGCCCTCGCCTCTTTGTATCGCACCAAAGGTTCTTTGTTGTTGGCAAAAGAGCATTACGATAAAGCACTTAGCATTGATGATACTTATGCCGTAACGTATTATAATTATGCCAATCTTTTAGTCGATTTAGGAGAAAAAGAGCAAGCCAAAGCCCTGTATTTACGTGCCATAGAATTGGACAGCGATATGAACGAAGCGCGCGAAGCGTTAGAAAACCTAAGGAAAGCGCAATGACCCAAAATCAAGTTCGACTAAAGCGTAAAAAAAGGAGTAGGGAGAGATGACTGTACGTGAAATTTATACCTTTTTGGATGCGCTTTCTCCTTTTGCACTGCAAGAAAGTTGGGACAATTCAGGGTTGTTGATCGGTGATTTTACTCAAGAGATTACGACGATTATTGTTTCGATTGACATGGATGAAGATTTGATAGAATTCATGCCGGACAACGCATTGCTTATCACGCATCATCCCATTATTTTTGGAGGGCTAAAACAACTCAAATTTAATCAGTACCCCGCGAAACTGATTGCTCCGATGATACGCAAAAATATCACGAACATTGCCATGCACACCAATTTTGATCAAACCCATCTCAATGAATACGTTGCAACCAAAGTGTTGGGCTATGAAATTATTGCAAAAGAGGGATTTGTGGCGTATTTGGGGGTGGATGAACCGTTTGAGTTGTTTGCACAAAAAACAAAAATGGCATTAGGACTCAAACACATTCACACGGTCCAGTGCCACGATCACATCAAAACCTGCGCGTTGGTGACAGGTTCAGGCGCGTCACTTATGCGTAATATTGAAGCGGATTGTTTTTTGACAGGGGACATTAAATATCACGATGCAATGGAAGCAAAAGCATTGGGATTGTCAATGATGGACATTGGGCATTATGAGAGTGAACATTATTTTGGGGAAGTTTTGGCGCAACACTTGGAAAAATTAGGATTGAGTGTTATAATTTCACCATCGAAAAACCCCTTCACCTATCGTTGAGAAGAGGGACCTCCGAAAAGGAAACTTATGAACAAACATTTAGAACAGCTTATCGACTTGTCGTTGATAGACAAAGATATCGATGCGTTCGAACCGCAAATCGAAGAAGCAAACCTACAGTACGACGCACTTTTAGCGATGAAAAGCTCAGTGGTTAATGACGTTGCCATTCTTGCGCAAGAGATCAAAGCTGAACAAATCAAGAAGCAAAAAAATGAGCTTCACCTCGCTGAACTGTCCGCGAAATTGGAGGAAAATAGCAAGAAAAGCGCTGAGATTAAAACTGAACGTGAGATGAAATCCCTTCAGCTTGAAGAAGAAATTGCAAAAGAGCAAGTGAATTTCGCCAATGAAGAGATTGATCGTTTGGAAAAATTGATTGCCCATAAGCAAGCAAAAATTGATGAGCTTTCGGTAAAAGAAGCTGAAATCGAAGGAAAATTATCCGGTGTAAAAGCAGATGTTGATGTCAAATTGGCAAAAATCGATGCAGACCGCACGGTCATTTTCGCGAAAAAAGAGATCTTGGTTGCAGCAATGAACCAAAAAGGTCTTTCGTTTTACCAAAAGATTCGTCGCTGGGCGAAAAACACGACGGCGGTTCCTGTTCGCAACCAAGCGTGTATGGGATGCTACATGGCTCTTAGCGATAAAGTATACGCAGAAGTTATCAAAGGTGAAGAGATTACAACCTGTCCGCATTGTGGACGTTTACTGTATCTTGAGCCTAATGCTGAAGAAATCGGGGCGTAAAGCCTGTTGTGAAGGTGTTTGACCTTTGCTACACCTTCTTAGCCGCAGTTCTTTTTATTGCGGCTTTCCCCTTTCTGACTCTGCTCTCGCTTAAAAAAAAGTATCGTCACTCGGTTCCCGCTCGATTTTTTTTGTGGAAGAATCCTTCTTTTAAACCGCATGATATTTGGTTTCATGTCTGCTCGTTGGGTGAGGCAAAAGCGATTGCTCCGTTAGTCGAGTTATTGGGTAATGCTAAAATCGCCATTACAACCATCACTCATACGGGGTATGAAGCGGCATCGAAATATCCGGCACAGGTACGGTATCTTCCATACGAATTTTGGTTGTGGATTTGGATACGAACACCCAAAGTGGTCGTTGTTTTGGAAGCAGAATTTTGGTATCTTTTGTTTCGTATTGCGCATAGTAGAGGTGCAAGGGTGATTGCGTTGAATGCACGTATCAGTGAGCGCAGTTTCCCGAAATACTATCGGATGCGATGGTTTTACAAGCGATTGTTAGTGCAGTGTGATCGTATTTTCTGCCAAAGTGCTGAGGATATGGCTCGATTTATTGCTTTGGGAGCTACCAATGTTGAAGTGCTCGGTAACATAAAGCTGGCGCAGAAAATTGTAGCCACCCAGAGCTATGTAAAGCCCGATTGCACGTTGATCGTAGCCGGTAGTACCCATGAGGGTGAAGAAGAAGCTATTGTGAGAGGTTTTGCAGCCTATAAGAAGCATAACCCTACCGCAAAACTGTTAGTAGTTCCGCGCCATCCGGAACGATTTGAAAAAGTATACGGATTAATCCAAAAAGTAGCACCTGCGATGAGCTTGGCACGTTGGAGCGAGACTCAAGAATTACTCAATGACATAACAGTGATTAATGCGATGGGAGAGCTTAATAATCTTTATGCAATCAGTGATGTAGCCATCCTCGGAGGAGGATTCGCCCCTATTGGCGGGCACAATCCTCTAGAACCGGCTCATTTTGGATGTAAAATTATTACGGGTGAACATATTTTTTCACAGCGCGAACTGTTTAAATATGTCCATCATGTGCAATTTGTTGCACCGGAGGATATTGCAAAGGCGCTTACAAACGCTGAATCAATGCCTCCTTCGCAGGTTAATGAAACGATCGACTTAGAGAGAGTGGTGAAGTGTTTAAAATAAATTAATGCTACAATCTGAATAGAAATAAAATGAGGAGCCGAATATGTTAGCTTATCATCTTGAAATTAATGATGAATCGATACTTGAAAAAGTCAAAGCTTTTTTTCAAACGTTACCATCAAATGCGGTAACACTTACAGTAGAAAAAGAGAGTTTTCACCGTGAGCTTGAAAATCGATTGAAACATGAAATTGATGCTCCAACGGTTGCGAGCCATCACGATGCAATGAATCAGATAAAAGCAAAATATACTTTTGAATAGTATCGAGTATACACAAACTGCTTTAGATGAATTGGATGATATTATCGAGCATATTTATAAAGATAGCCCAGCAAGGGCGGCGTCCCATTTCAAGCGCCTTGAAAAAGCGATTGATAATTTAGCGCACTCTCCATTAGTTGGAGTAATGTGTTCAAAAAAAAATATTAAAGCTGATTGTAGAGTTTTGATTATTGATAATTACCTTGTTTTTTACCACTATGCGTCACAAAGTAAACTTGTTAAAATTTTGCATGTTGTGTATGGCAGTATTCAGTATCAAAAATTGTTTCATTAATTTTCCCGTAATTCCCGCGAAGGCGGGACTCCACTTTCTTGAATAAAAGCACACAAATCAATTTCTAGTATTTTGGCAATTTTATACAGATGTTCGAGATTGAAATGTTTATTTTCTACCCCAATTTCTGCTTTTGCAATGCTGGATACAGAGTTAAATCCCATCGCAACAATATCAACCCCATCTTGCTTGAAGCCCCTCAATGCTATAATTCCTCTAATAATAACGGATTGAAAATCAACCTGAGGACGATACAATGAAAGAAAAAGCTTATAAATTATTATCAGCACAAGAAGGAATATCCAATTCCGAAGCAAAGTCACTGATTGACCGCGGTTTGGTATATGTGGGAAATTCAAAAGTGATGATTGCCCGCGGTGAAATCAGCCCTAAAACTTCTTTTATTGTTCAAAAAGTGGAAAAAGTACGTCCCATTTTTGAGAATGACGATTTGATTGTCGTCGATAAGCCGGCGTTTGTTAACTCAGATGAGATAGAGCGACAGTTCAAAGGGTCGCAATTATTGCACCGTCTTGACCGTGAAACCAGCGGCGTGTTGATGTTGGTTAAAAATGAAGAGTTCCGTCTCAAAGCGATTTCGGAATTTAAAAAAGATGAAGTCTACAAAGAGTATGTGGCATGGGTAGATGGGATCGTGAGCGAGCCGTTTATTATTGATCAGCCTCTCATTACTGAAAAAGTAGGGAACAAAGCTTATACCAAGGTTTCAAAAAAAGGGAAGCCGGCAATTACCGAAGTAACACCGCTTATCGTATCGGGTAAAAAAACCAAAGTACAGCTTATTATTCATCATGGACGTACCCATCAAATCCGTGCTCATCTTAAATACGCAGGATTTCCAATTGTGGGCGATGAGAGTTACGGTGGACGTCCGTCGAAAAGAGTGATGCTGCATGCGCGTAAAGTGATCTTGATGGGACGTAATTTTGAGGCGCAAGAGCCGAAGGTATTTGACCACTTTGGCAATTAATTGACGACAAAGTAACACTTAGGTATAATGCGAAACTTTTTAGACCCTGTAGAGGCGCGATTTAGGAGCATATGTGTTTGAAGCACTGACAGAATCATTTACATCAGCAATACGCAAGATTCGTTTCCATGACGATGAAAAAGCACTCACCAAAGCATTGGGTGAGCTTAAAAAAGCATTATTAAAAGCGGATGTACACCACAAAGTAGTCAAAGACTTGATTGATTCGGTTGAAATCAAGACCAAGATGGCGGCTATTGGTAAAGATCAGTTCCTAGACGCCCTGCGCAGCTCATTGTATGAACTTTTGAATGTCAAAGGAAATGCAGGATTTGTCTATGCCCCTGTCTCTCCCACCGTAATTTTGATGACGGGATTACAAGGTTCAGGAAAAACAACCACAACGGGGAAATTGGCAAACTTTTTAAAAGTACGTCAGAAAAAACGTGTTTTGGTGGTTGCTGCTGACCTTCAGCGTCTCGCAGCGGTAGAACAGCTCCGACAAGTGTGTGCTTCTATCGAAGTCGAGTTGTATGCAGATGAAACCAGTAAAAATCCGGTTGATGTCGTCAAGGGTGCCATAGAGTACGCTAAAAAAGTTTTGGTAGACGTCGTGTTAATCGATACCGCAGGACGATTGGCGATTGATGATGAGCTTATGGACGAATTGGCCGAAGTAAGAACAGCGGCAAAACCGCATGAGATTTTCTACGTAGCGGATTCTATGAGCGGGCAGGATGCCGTTCGTACGGCAGAGAGCTTTAACGAAAAAATCGGCATCGATGGGGTTATTCTTACGAAGTACGACGGTGATTCAAAAGGTGGTGTCGCTTTAGGAATCGCTTCTCAGATCCAAGTTCCTTTGCGCTTTATCGGTGCGGGTGAAAAGATGGGAGATATTGAGATCTTCTTACCGGATCGTATTGTTAACCGCTTGATGGGGCTTGGAGACATTGAGGGGCTTGCTGAGCGCACTTCATCCATTGTTGATGAGAAAAAAGCAAAAGAACTCAACCGCAAAATCAAAAAAGGTGAGTTCAATTTTAACGATTTTTTAGAGCAAATGGAAAGCCTCAAAAAAATGGGGAGCATGAAGTCCATTATGGGAATGATTCCCGGGATGAGCGGTATGGCATCCGCGCTCAAAGATTTTGACATGGAAAACTCTGGCGAATTGAAAAAAATCAAAGCGCTTGTTTCCTCTATGACGATGAAAGAGCGTGAGGACCCAGAGCTGCTTAACAATGCACGCAAAGCCCGTATTGCTAAGGGGTGTGGATTGACCGTCGTGGATGTAAACCGCATTTTAAAGCAATTTAAAAATGCGTCTAAAATGGCAAAGCGTTTCTCTGGCAAAAAAGGGATGCAAGACTTGCAAAACATGATGGGTCAAATGCAAGGCGGCGCACGCCCTCGTTAAATAAGTGTTAAGCAGGAGATTTTTTGAAATCTCCGACTTAGCGCTTCAGCGGTTTAGAGGTTTATTTTTGCTTTTGTGGGCAAAACACTCTTCTAAGGTACTGAGCGTGAAACAACAATAGCAAAAGGATATAACATGGCAACAGTCATTCGCTTAACCCGTATGGGACGTAAAAAACAACCTTTCTACCGTATCGCCGTAACCGACAGCCGTAAGCGTCGTGATGGTGGCTGGATTGAATTGATCGGTTACTATAACCCAATGACAGAACCTTCAACGGTTAAAGTTGATGAAGAGCGTCTTGCGTATTGGATGAGCGTTGGTGCTCAGTTATCTGATCGCGTTAAAAAAATTACAGGTAAGTAATCATGGTAGCCGACTTCGTCGCCGGATTCGCGCGATTAATCGCGTCTTATCCTGAAGAGATCAGGGTAGATACGTATGAGGGTGATGAAGTGACCGAGATTGTGTTGCACGCTAATCAAGCGGATGTGGGCAAACTCATAGGCAAAGAAGGCAAGATGATTGGTGCGATTAAAACCGTTATTTCAGGCTGTAAAGCCAAAGATGGTAAGAGTTACCGTATTAATGTCGAACCGATTTCGTAATTCACTTGACCCTGCGTTGATTCATGTTGCCACGATTGGCCGCACGGTAGCCTTGAAAGGCGACATGAAGCTCAATCTCTTTACGGATTTTCCGGAACAATTTGCTAAAAATGCAACGTTTACCTTGGAAAACGGCTCCACGATTACCCTTGCCGGTTACAGCCCAGATCGTGAACTTGTTCATATCGTTGGTTATGACACTCCTGAAGCTGCAAAGGCGTTAACGAATGCCAAGCTTTATACCACCTATGAGGACACTCGCGAGAGATGCAAGCTCAAAGAGGGGGAGTATTTTTGGTTTGATTTAATCGGATTGGCTATTTTTGAGGGTGACGTCTCTTTGGGCGTATTGGAGGAGATTGAACGCATTGGACCGCAAGATTATCTATTGGTGAAAACCCACAGCGCGCTAGTGGCAAAAGGGTTGCCGGAAACTTTTTTAATCCCTTATGTTGACCGCTTTGTTCTTGAAGTGGATTTAGAGGCGAAAAAGATTACGGTTGATGGCGGCTTGGATTTATTAGAAGCATCGTGATGCATTTTACGTATGTAACGCTTTTTTCGAATTTGATCGAAGGATATTTTCAAGATTCGATCCTCAAGCGAGCGATGGAGTCGCATAAATTCAAAATTTCGTTTTTGAACCCTCGAGATTACAGCGCATCAAAACACTTTAAAGTGGATGATACGTGCGTAGGCGGCGGAGCAGGGATGGTAATGACGCCGCAGCCTTTGTTTGATACGTTATCGACATTGGGCAAAGACGCTTATATCATCTTTGCAGCGCCTGTTGGAAAACAGTTTACGCAAAATGATGCAAAGCGTTTGGCAAATAAATCGCATATCGTATTCGTAAGCGGTCGTTATGAAGGAATTGATGAAAGAGTCATCGAATCTTTTGCCGATGAAGTCTTCAGTATTGGGGATTATGTCCTCACTGGCGGAGAGCTTCCCTCGCTTGTCATGACGGATGCGATTGTTCGAAACCTAGACGGTGTCCTTGGGAACAGTGAATCGCTGGAAACTGAAAGTTTCGAAACGCCACTTTTGGAAGCACCTTCTTTTGGAAAGCCGCCAATATACAACAATTTAGGTGTTCCATCAGAATACTTAAAGGGAAATCACAGTAAAATTCAAGCACTAAAATTAGCTATGTCTGAATGCAAAACAAAATATTTCAGACCCGAACAGCTACTGAAGCATAAAATAAGGACGTCTTATGAAAAATAAATACATCGCTAGCTTTGAGCAAGCACAAATCGAAGGCAAAGTTGTTCCCCTGTTTCGTGCAGGTGACACCGTTCGCCTTTCAGTAAACATTACAGAGGGTGAGAAGTCACGTACTCAGATTTATGAGGGTGTTTGTATCTCTATTCGTGGAGAAGGCACAGGCCGTACGATTACGGTTCGTAAAATCGGAGCAAATGCTATCGGTATTGAACGTGTATTCCCAATCTACAGCGATAGCTTAGAGAAAATTGAAGTACTTCGTCGTGGTCGTGTGCGTCGTGCTAAATTGTTCTATCTTCGCGATCTTGCAGGTAAAAAAGCACGTATCAAAGAGATTCGTCGCGCTAAATAATCTTCCATGCCGCTCTTGCGAGTGGCATTATTTCCTCTGAAAAATTCCAAGTTAAGTAAGTTATTCCCCTTTAAGCGTCCGTTCCATGTCTCGTTTTAGACTTTTCTCTTTTAAATCTTCCCGTTTATCGTAAAGTTTTTTTCCTTTTGCAATGGCTACTTGCATTTTAGCAAGATTACGATCGTTGAAATAGATACTCAGCGGTACTAGCGTAAAGCCTTCTTTCTCGACGGCTTTAAACATTTTTTGTATTTGTTTTTTATGCAGCAGAAGCTTACGGCTGCCACGCTCTTCATGCCCGTAATAGTGATGCGTTGTGCTGAGTATTCCAATATGTACATTAAATAAAATTGCCTCACCGCGTACTATTTTAATAAAACCGTCTTTGAGATTGACCCGTCCGGCGCGCAATGCTTTGACTTCACTGCCATGCAGAACAATACCTGCTTCAAATTTTTCTTCGATGTGAAAATCAAAAAAAGCTTTTTTGTTTGTGGCGATATTTTCACCCATTATTCTCTTCCTTTAGCCTAAAAAAACTGCTTCCGCTACCGGAAAAAAACCATCCTTCTTGTTCAAAAAGTTCACGGTAGCATCCAAGAGCTGGAGAATAAAGGTCGTTGGCTTCTTTAGGGCTCATGCTTCTCAAAATATCGATTGAAGCGGTCTGCTTCAGACGATGAGCCTCATGTTCGTCGATGGGTGCATAGAGATGCTGACGATAGTATTGATAGACACAAGGGGTGCTTATCTCAATGTTAGGGGTATTGATTTCAAATTCCAGAGAGGGCTCAATAAAGGGCTCGACAATTTCGCCGATCCCACTAACGTTTGCGCTCTCGTAGCCATAAACGAAAAAGGGGACATCTGCACCCACTTTTTCCCCTATTTTTGCCAGTGTTTCATTAGTAAGATCCAGTTCAAGGATATCGTTGCACAGGTGTAAGAACGTAGCGGCATCTGAACTTCCCCCTCCTAGCCCTGCAAAAGAGGGGATCCTTTTCTCAACACACAGCGCGTGGGTTTGCATCCATGCGATGAGTTTATCGCTTTGGGTAGCTTCTAGCAATGCGATGTAGGCTTTATAGAGAGTATTGTCTTTTGTCGGACAATTGAAATTGCCCTTGATCTCAAAGTCACTGTTTTTCTTATCTTCAAACCACAGCGTGTCATACAGGTTGTTTATACGGACAAAGCGTGAGCAAATTGTGTGATAATTTCCTCTTTTTCCCGTAATTTTGAGAAAGACATTGACTTTTGCAAAAGCGTTATAAGGGTTCATCGTTTAAATTTTTGCGCGAGTTGGCGCAGTAGTGACTCGTCTTGTGGCGTTGATGCTGCGGTATTGGAATCTTTTACGGCATTGATGAGTTCACTGCGCAGTACACGAATGTGAGTGGGGGCATCGATACCAAGCTTAACGCTTCCTTTGTCAATGGATACGACTTTCAAGATGATCGAATCTCCAATAACAATGGATTCGTCCAGTTTGCGTGAAAGGATTAGCATGCAGCAACCTTGTTGAGTAAATAGTCTATTTTATCATCGGTGAATTCAAGAACAGACAGGGTATCCCCATTGTCAATCCAGTAGATTCCATTGGTTTGGATCTCAAAATCCTCTTTGCGAAGCGGTTGTCCCAGAAGGATTGATTCGCCATTGCCATTATAGCAATTTTTAGGGATTCCTAGGGCGGTTTTGATATCAATGGGCCGTTCATTATCGTAAACAAATTGACCTTCATTGAGGCGCTCCAGTGCACACAGTGAACCGTTGCAACCAAGTTTATCCGCAATAATCTCACCCAAAGAGCGAATATAACCCCCCTCAGATACGGTTGCTTCAAAGGTAACGAAAGGGTGACAGTAGTGTAGAAGATGAATATCATGGATGGTTGAGGTAACGTGTTTGAGTTCAAATTCTATGCCCGCTCTGGCAAACTCATAGGCACGTTTGCCATTAAGACGTTTGGCACTGTATTTGGGCGGAAGGTAGGTAAGCTCACCTTTTAAAGATTTGATTGCTTGAATCAGCTCTTCTTGGGCAATAGGCGCTAGGGTATCGATTTGCTCGATTTGTTCGATGTCCAGCGTAGGTGAATACGCTCCAAGCCAAAGGGTTGCGCGGTAACGCTTAGGGGATTTGTTTAAAAAGCGGAACAGCCGTCCGTGATTTCCAAATGCGACAATGAGGACACCCTTGGCAAAAGGGTCTAGTGTTCCCGAATAGCCTGCCTTTTTTTCACCGTAACGGCGTTTAATTCGCCCTAATAATTGATTGGAACTGATGCCGGCGGGTTTGTAAGCAACGAAGAGTTTTGACGACATGTATTAAAGCTTTTCAACAAAAGAGGCAAGAATATCACGTTTGTTTCCGCCAAAATTGATGAGCAATTTGAATTCACGCCCCGATTTGCTCACACCCTCGACGCGGCCAGGACCAAAGATCTTGTGTCGGACCAAATCCCCTTTTTTAAAAGAGGTGTTTTTTTCCAAAATTAACGATCCCTCGCATAATCCTGCTTCATTGATAAAACGGCTTTTTTGTAAGTCAGTACGACGACCTTTGTAAAAACGGCTGTTAACGCTGGAAACGGTGAGATTGGATTTTGCACGGGTGAAGGCCACGTAGCCCAGACGACGCTCTTCTTCGAGATCACTGCCATCCCCTACTAGCGGCAAGAATCCTTCTTCCATCCCGATTACAAACAGGTGCTCAAATTCAAGCCCTTTAGAGGCGTGGATACTCATGATGTAAATGCTCTCGCCCTCAATTTGGTCCTGATCGCTTTGCAGGGTTATGTCATTTAGAAATTCGGCGAGCCCAGCATCGGGATTTTGTTTGACGTAATCGCGAAAAAGTCCGTAAAACTCATCCACATTGGAAATCTTATCGCTCTCCTCCGGCAAACCGCGCAGGGTTTCTTTTATTTTAAAACGATCTTCCAGTTCATCAATAAATTTGTACATGGTTTCGCTGGCAATAGTGCGCAGATCATTGATTTCAAGGATAAATTTGCGCAGTTCTTGGGTGCTTTTTTTACGAGCCAGAGCTTCCAGTTGGGCATCGCTTGACGTTTGAATAAATTCGAACATCGATTTGCCGGCTTCCATGGCCGTGAGCTCAATTTTTTCGATACTTGCTTTGCCCAGTCCCCGTTTTGGTTTGTTGATGATCCGTTTGAGAGAAAAATTGTCATGCACATTGGTAATGACTCGTAAATAACTGATGAGATCTTTGATCTCTGCGCGGTCGTAGAAGCGTAATCCGCCCACGAGACGATAGGCAACTCCTCCGCGATTGAGCCCCTCTTCGAGGGATCGGCTCAGGGCATTGATGCGGTATAAAACAGCAATATCGCTGGCATGAACCCCTTTATCCAACAATACACGTATGGCTTTGGCAATTTTTCTGGCTTCTTCGGTTTCATCTTGGGAGGTGAGGGTGACAACATCACTGCCTCCGGTTTTTGTAGCGATAAGCGTTTTTCCAAGTCGTGAGCGATTATGCTCGATGAGCGCATTCGCGACCGTTAAGATAGGTTGCGTAGAACGGTAGTTGTATTCAAGTTTTATAACGGTAGCATCCGCAAAGTCTTGATCAAATTCTAAAATATTTCGAACATGGGCACCGCGCCAGCCATAGATGCTTTGGTCATCATCACCTACAACGCACAGGTTGTTATGGGAAGTGCAAAGCTTCTGGAGCAATCGTAACTGCAATTCATTGGTGTCTTGATACTCATCAATCATAATGTAACGGTATTTTTGACTGGTTTGGATACAGAGTTGGGGATTTTCGTCGAGCAGCTTAAAGGCAAGACACAGCAAGTCATCGAAATCGACCAGATTGTTTTTAAGCAAATAGGCTTCGTACTCTTCATAAATTTTAGCGATGTTTTTGTAGTTGGTAAGCTCTGCTTGAGAATAGGCTTCTTGCGGATCAATCATCGAGTTTTTATAGCGGGAAATCTCACTGGCAATCAATGCCGTAGGAAGTTCTGCGTTGATTTTTTTGAGAATCTTTTTTTTGTCATCGGTATCGATAACCACAAAACTATTACTTCTTCCCAGCAAATGAATGTGAAATTTTAAAAATAAAAGACCAAATTTATGAAAGGTACACAGCAACGGGGGAAAAGAGTTCTGCGAAATGAGGCCCATTGCCCGCTCGCGCATCTCTTTGGCGGCTTTGTTGGTAAACGTTAGTGTAAGCGTTTGTCCAGCGGGAATACCGACGGTGTCCAGCAAATAGGCTAATCTCGAGGTGATGGTTTTGGTTTTTCCGCTTCCTGCGCCGGCTAGGATTAACAACGGACCCTCTGTTTGTTCAACGGCCTGGCGCTGCGCATCGTTGAGACTATCGAAAATTTTATCCATATTAAATGTGCGCCTTCGTGCATGAATTGCTTTATTATAGCCCAATAATTCACAAAGCTATTTAAAAGCGTCAATCTCTTGTGTTCATCATAATATTGAGTTATAATACGTCTATGTATTTTACTTATAGGAATTATTATGTTAAAAGACTTTGCGAAATTACTGACTTTTTTGACGGTTATCAAAGAAAAAAGTTTTTCAAAAGCTTCTGCAAAATTGGGGATATCGCAGCCTGCGGTAACGCAACAGATTAAATTCTTGGAAGAATACCTTGATACGCGTATTGTTGATCGTAAGAAAAACGGGATTAAGCTGACCAAAGAGGGCGAAGACCTTTATCGTATTGCGGCTAGGCTGGAAAAAGCGATCCTTGCGAGTGAAAAAGACCTTCTCAAAATCATCAATAAAGAGTTTACGTTTGTGGTAGGGGCTTCGTACGCCATTGGAAACTACGTACTTCCTAGGTATTTGGGACAGTTAAAAGATAAAATCAACAATGAAGTACACGTTCGTGTGGCTCTTTCAGAAGAGATCATTGATCAGCTGCTGGATAAAAAGATTGATATCGCGCTCATTGAGTCTCCTGTTATGAGGGACGGAATTATTTATCGAGAGTGGGAAGAGGATGAACTGGTTGTCTTCTCAAACCAGCCGATTCCCAAACAGCTTCGAAAAGAGGATTTGTACAAATTGGACTGGATCTGTCGTGATGAGGGCTCACACACGCGTAAATTGGCTTCAGAAGTTTTTGAAGAGATGGGCGTTGAGTGTTCAAACTTTAGCGTTATCGGCGTGATTGCGAGTACAACGGCGATTAAAGAAACCATTATGCACTCGCTTAAAAATGCAGAGCGTCCTGTTGCCTCAGTCATTTCACAGCATGTTATCAGTGAGGAAGTTGCAGACGGGCGTCTTTTTGAGGGGCGTATTAAAAATTACAAGATTAAGCGTAAGTTTTACATCGCCTACAGCAAAGAGCGTAAGCACGATGCGTTTATCGACAACGTTGTTACTTTTCTGCACGGGCTTAATCTCTAAAAAGCCTCCTATTTTTTTGAGGGTTCTTTGATAAATTTCTGATTTTCAGGATTGGAAAGAAAAGAGCTCATTGAATTTTTAATGCCCTCTTTTTTTTCAATCGCTACATGGATAGATTCTTTTTGAGGTATTGCGAGATTGACAAATGCCGGAGTATCATCGATAATCACTTGAACGATACTCAACAAGGGAACACTCACTAAACTCCCAATATTTTCTTGACCAAATCCCGCTTCAAAATAGAGCATGTTGTTTTCCAATCGAGCGCTTTCAAAAGTATACCCTGCAAAGAAGAAAAGCGTCATGGGTCGAAATTCACGGCTTATATCGTCTGGTAGCGGTGGGTCAAACGTTAAATGCTCTATCTTGCATAAAACTCCAAAATTTTGATCGCTTTCAAAGAGAAAGATCAGTATGTCACGAACATGAGCCTCCATGAGTCGGCCAAATGAAGGACTTTTAATAATATCGAAGAGCATGCTTTGAGCCTATTGTATGTATTTTAGGTAATTATACCATTTTCGATCTCCACAAATCCTACCATTGCATTCATTATGGCAACTTTTTGTGTATTGGGTATATCGTTCGGGGTTAAAACGGCAGGCAGGAGCAAGCCCTCGTCGATAAGTCTCGCCCTTGTGGTGCCATACAAAAGAGGAGATTGGGGAGTGAACCATTGCCCATCGATGCGCAAAGCAATATTTGCGATGGTGGTATCTTTGAGTATCCCATCTTTGACGATAAGAACATCGTCGCAGGTGTCTCTGCGTTCAAAGAGAGCATTAAGGGCATCTCTATGGGTGTATTTGAGGGGATAATGGACGGTGTCTTCATGTATCAATCGCAATGCGCTTATTTTCGAAGATGTGTAGGGATGAAATTCTATACGATAGGAATCCGCGTCATAGACAAAACGGCATCGATAAACGCCAATTTTTGGTGGAGTAATGAGTCCTTGGAGGTCGAAGTGCATTTTGGAGCCCAGACACTGCAAAGAAGATGCAAGTCGTTTTTGATGGTAGTCTAAATGAGCAATAACCCCATCCTCGCAGCGGAGGGTCTCGAAAAGTAGATCAGGCTTCAAACAGCGCGGTACTTAAATAGCGTTCTGCCGTATCGCACAAGATGGTGACAATGGTCTTACCTTGATTTTCAGGACGCTTTGCTACTTGCATTGCTGCATAAACGTTGGCTCCGGCAGAAATACCGACAAGAATGCCTTCGGTTTTAGCCAGCTCTTTGGCCGTTGCAATAGCGTCTTCATTGCTTACGGTAATCACTTCGTTGTACAGAGAAACATTGAGAATATCGGGAATAAATCCGGCTCCAATCCCCTGTATTTTATGAGGTCCGGCTTTACCTCCCGAAAGAACAGCGGAATCTTTTGGTTCAACGGCAATAATCTGTAGATGCGGGATGGCTGCGCGTAGCACTTCTCCTGCCCCCGTAATGGTACCGCCTGTACCTACGGAAGCGACAAATATATCAACCTTTCCCTCGGTATCTTGTAATATTTCAGGTCCGGTGGTTTCGCGATGTATTTGCGGGTTAGCAGGATTGGAAAACTGTTGCAATACAATAGCGTTTTCAATGGTTGCTGCAAGATTATTAGCCTCGTCAATCGCGCCTTTCATCCCCTGTGAGGCAGGGGTAAGCACTAGGTTGGCCCCCAAGGCCGACAAAAGGTTGCGACGCTCGATGCTCATAGATTCGGGCATCATGAGCGTGAGCTTTAGACCCAGAGCAGCGCAAATAGAGGCCAAAGCTATGCCGGTGTTTCCACTGGTAGGTTCGATGACCATGGTGTCTTTATTGATTTTTCCCTCAGCCATTGCAGACGCGATCATGTTGTTCCCGATACGGTCCTTGACGGAACTCGTAGGATTCATAAATTCACATTTCCCCAGTATGGTAGCGCCGGTAGAGGACGATTGTGCATTGAGCCGTAACAGAGGAGTATTGCCTATTAGCTCAGTAACGTTAGCTGCTATCTTCATTATGAAATCCATTTTTGGCATATTATAGTGCGTATTTTAAAAAAATCAAAGAAACATGAGTGGCTTATTCAAGTATGAGAACCCATTCATTTTAACTATTAAGTCGGTACAATCTCGCAATAAAATTTTAATAGGCTAGAGATACCTCATGGAATGCAAAAAGATTAACAAAGTTTTGATTGCAAACCGCGGTGAGATTGCATTGCGTATTATTCGGGCTTGTAAAGAGCTTGAAGTTAAAAGTGTTGTGATTTTTTCAGAAGCAGACGTTAATGGCGTATGGGTGCGTAAAGCAGATGAGTGTTATCCGATTATGGGTGATCCGATTGCTGCATATTTAGACTATGAGCGTATTCTATCCTTGGCAAAAAAAGCGGAGTGTGACGCAATCCATCCAGGATACGGATTCCTTTCTGAGAGTGCAGAATTTGCACAGGCATGTGCGGACAACGGTGTTATTTTCATCGGTCCAAAACCGGAGCACATTGCCCTTTTTGGGGACAAAATGGCATCCAAGATAGCAATGCGCGCAGTCGGGGTTCCCATGCTTCCGGGTACCGATGAACCGATTGACAGCGTTGAGGATGCCCAAAAAATCGCCGGTGATATTGGGTTTCCGATTATCATTAAAGCGGCATTTGGCGGAGGCGGACGCGGTATGCGTATCGTAGAACGTGCGACTGATTTCAAAGAGATGTATGAATCAGCTGCCAATGAATCGATCCGTTTTTTCGGTCGCGGTGAAATGTTTATTGAAAAATATCTTAGAAATCCTCGTCACATCGAGATTCAAATCGTTGCCGATAAATACGGCAATGTCGTTCACTTGGGTGATCGTGACTGTTCTATTCAGCGTCGTCACCAAAAAGTGATCGAAATCGCTCCATCACCGCTTCTTAACCAAGAGGTTCGTCGTGAACTCTACCGTGTATCCAAAAAAGCAATGTACCGTTTGGGCTATGAAAGTGTGGGAACAATCGAATACCTAGTCGATCAAGACGACAATTTTTACTTCATCGAGATGAATACCCGCGTTCAAGTTGAGCATCCGGTAACAGAGCTTATCTCGGGTATTGATTTGATTCAACGTATGATTCAAATCGCCGAGGGGGATAAGCTTAAATACATGCAAGAAGAAATTCATCTTAGAGGGTTTGCGATTGAGTTTCGTATCAATGCGGAAAATCCAAAATTGGACTTTGCTCCATCCCCGGGGCTTATCACGCGTTATCTTACTCCGGGTGGTCCAGGTGTGCGTATGGACGGTATGGCGTATACGAACTACCTCATACCTTCAAACTATGACTCCATGATCGGTAAATTGATCGTATCGGCGCAAACGTGGGATGATTGTGTACGTAAAGCAAAACGTGCATTGGATGAGTTTATCATCGAGGGTGTCCCGACCAATATCGCATTGCACCGCCAGATCGTTCGCGATCAAGATTTCATTGACGGTAAACTTGATACGGGTTATCTTGATGGAAAGCTGCAAATTTTTAATCTCGATGCGATCCATAACATGGACGATGAAGAAGAAAAAATGAAACGCATCGAGGAAGTGATCGCTGCAATCAATGCAAAGAACCTAACGGTTCGTCACTAATACACCACGCCGCTCCCTCCGCCATTGGCGGAATGAAACACCATTGAACCGTTTTTACGGGCATAAAAGCGTATTAGAAGATTTTGCAGCGTCGGTTCGATAGAGGGTTTGAACCAGCCGTTGTTGCTCATTGCAATCAAATACTTCGCATCCGGCGTATAGAGCTCTTCCCGTGTTGCTTCATAACAAATGGCATTGCGAAATTTCACCCCTTTGATCACAAAATCGGTTGGTTTGTCGGCTGTTACAAAATTAGAACCTCCTGCAAACACATTACGGTTGACCCAGTCTCGTAAAATTGCCGGCAACGGTATGTATTCTCCAAAGGGGACAAGAATCATTTTTTTTGCAACCGTAATTTCTCCCTTGTTAAACAAATACGCAACATTGTAATGCAATGAATCTTCTTCGTGCAGGGTCCCTGTTAGTATGGCAATTTTTTGGGAGCGACGTAGGAGTTCCTCTTCGAGCGCGGGGTAATGGTTCATGTAAACAACAAACGCAGATTCAGGCAAGACGACGAGATCGTAGCCTTGCGTCGCGGCTATATCAATTTGACGTATATTTTCGGTAATAATATCCGTGATGCTGGATTCCTGCCATTTTAAGTCTTGTGAGAGGTCCGTAGAAATGAGCTTGATGCGCACATCGGGTTTTGGTGGCGGCGGGTAGGTAGGCTGTAGGGCAAAAAAGAGGGCAAGAAGGGGAATTATTTTTTTGTATTTGAAAAATAAAGCCGTAGAGGCCAGAGAGATTAAAATCAAACCAAACTGCCATTTCTCAAACCCCATATAACTTTCAATAAAAACCAATTCAGGCTGCATCCAGTTAAAGTCCATTGGCCACACATACGTCAGTCCAAAAAGAAGCAGCGCCCGCAACCATGGGTTTGACGTTAGTCCCAATGAGCCGTAATAAAGGGCATAAACGATTCCGAATCCTAATGCCACCAACTTTTGGGCCCAGCCAAGCCCATAATACTGAAAACTGTAGCCGATCCAGTAGCACCACAGCAACCCGATCCAAAAACCGGCGAGGGGAAGACTACGCTTGGGTGCGTGTAAAAGTCCATAAAGTGCGCCTAGTCCCATAAAGGTATTGAGTGCTTTTGAGGTTAAATGGAAATGTTCCCAATAAATAAAAGCACTAAAGCCAATCGCGATAAGTAAGGGGAGGGTGAGAAGTTCGAAAATTGTTTTTGATTGCAGTTTCATGGACAAATTATACCGATGTTAATCTCTTTTGAGTATAATGCAATCATATTTTATTCAAGGAATTCCATGGAATTTGTCTCCCAATTGCTCCCGTTTGCATTTTTGATTGCAATCATGTATTTTGTCATTATTCGTCCACAACAAAAGCAAGCTAAGAAGCATGCCGATATGCTTGCCGTTTTAGCAAAAGGTGATAAAGTTGTTACCACTGGCGGCTTGATTGTAGAGATCAAAAAAGTTGAAGAGAATTTCTTCACCGTAAAATTCAACAACGATGTCGAAGGGCGCTTGGTTAAAGATGCTGTGACAAGAAAGTACGAGGATGAAGCTTAATTACCGCGTAGTAACACTGATTTTCGCCACGATTTTCGGGCTTGTTTTTTCACTTCCTTCATTGACGCAAAGTCAAAATGGGGCAAAAATTACGTTGGGGCTGGATCTTCAAGGCGGTTTGCACATGCTTTTGGGGGTCAAAACCGAAGAAGCATTGACGTCTCAGCTCAAATCCATGGCCTCTGGCATTAAACATTTTACGGAGCGTAACGATATCCTTCTCGATGGATTAAGCGCCAGCAGTACTGCGGTTACGTTTGAGCTTCTGGATGAAGATGATGCGGTAGTGATGGATGAATATTTGAAAAAAGTGGAAGGGACGGTTGTCCATTCTGCGCAGGGGCAGTACTCTTTGTCTATGACGCCCGCTGCTATTGAAAAATTGAAAATTCAATCCGTAGATCAGGCGATTGAAACGATTCGTAATCGACTGGATCAATTTGGTCTTTCAGAGCCTACCGTTGCGAAACAAGGTGTTGATAAAATCTTGGTTGAATTACCGGGTATTAAAACTGCTCAAGAAGAACAGCGTGCGCGTGAGCTTATTTCTCGTGCCGCTAAGTTGGAAATGATGGCGGTTGATGAAGATCGTGCTATGCGCGCCAATGAAATTACTGAAGCAGAAGCGGCAAGTTTTGGCGATAAGCTCCTCGATGATGCATTAGAGCCGAAAACAAAACACCTTGTGCATGAAATTGCCATTTTGGATGGAGCCTTGCTTACGGATGCGCAAGTCGGATACGATCAAAACAACCGACCGGTTATTAATTTTACCCTTAATTCCGAAGGCGCTCAGATTTTTGGGGACTTTACGGGCAAAAGTGTCGGTAAGCGTCTTGCGATCGTGTTGGATGGAAAAGTCTATTCCGCTCCGGTGATCAATGAGCGAATCGGCGGCGGTTCAGGGCAAATCAGCGGTAACTATACGACCGCCGAAGCCAACGATCTCGCAATTGCCCTTCGTTCGGGCGCATTGCTCGCTCCGATTTACATGATGGAAAAGCGTTCAGTAGGACCTAGCTTGGGTGCCGACAGTATTAAGGCAAGCATGATTGCACTGCTCTCGGGTTTTGGAGCGGTTGTGTTGTTTATGATGTTTTATTATCGACGTGCTGGAGTCATTGCCAACATCGCTCTGGTGGTTAATATCTTATTGATTATTGCGGTAATGGCGCTTTTTGGGGCTACGCTCACTTTGCCGGGTATGGCGGGGATTGTTTTGACGGTCGGTATGGCGGTTGATTCCAATGTTATTATCAACGAACGGATACGGGAAGTTCTTGCGGAAGGTTCTTCTGTGAAACGGGCTATTGAAGTAGGGTATGAAAATGCGATGCGAGCGATTACGGATTCCAATATCACTACGTTGATTGCTGCTGTTGCCCTGTATGCCTATGGAACTGGGGCCATCAAAGGATTCGCCGTCACTATTAGCATCGGTATTATTGCTTCTATGATTACGGCTATTTTAGGGACGCATGGTATTTATCTCATGCTGCAAGATCGTATTGAAAAATCCAAAGACACCGCCAAATGGTTTGGCGTGAAACGGAGTATGTAATGGAATTATTTCGATGTTCTAAGCCCATTCCCCTTATGGCAAAATCCAAATTTGCAATGGGCCTTTCTGTATTTATGGTGATTGCGTCATTGGTTATTATTTTTACCAAAGGGATGAATTTCGGGATTGATTTTGCCGGCGGCACGATTATTCAAGTCAAATATGAGGGCGCTGCACCCATTGACACAATGCGTCAGAAGCTCAGCACCAATCCCATGTTTGAGGGTTCAAGCATCAATGAATTCGGTTCACCCGATGAAGTCGTCATTCGTTTGAAAAACAGTTCGGAAAGCGTTACTCGAGATATCGGAGATGTTACTCGTGAGCAGTTGTCGGGAACGGGAACGTTCGAGATACGCCGTGTTGACATCGTTGGAGCCAAAGTCGGAAACGAGTTGCGTGAAAAAGGGATCATGGCATTGACTTTTGCCATTATCGGCATTTTGATCTATGTATCCTTTCGCTTTGAATGGCGTTTTGCGGTAGCATCGGTCTTGGCCCTCGTGCATGACCTTACGATTGCCGTGGGAGCTATTTCTCTTTTTCAATTGGAGGTAAATCTGGATGTTATTGCCGCATTGCTAACGATTTTGGGATACTCGATTAATGATACGATTATTGTATTTGATCGAATCCGTGAAGAGATTACGGCAACATCGGCAGCCAGTGTGAATGAAATTATTGACGACTCGGTTACGCAAACGCTTTCGCGTACGGTTTTAACATCATTCACCGTATTTATTGTTTTAGTGACGCTGTTTGTATTTGGCGGGGAAATTATTCACACCTTTGCCTCCACCCTTTTGGTGGGTGTTGTTGTAGGGACGTACAGTTCGATTTTCGTTGCTTCTCCATTATTGGAAATACTTGGATTTAATATGAAAAATTATCGAGCCAAACTTTCTGAAAAAGCGATAAGAGAAATCGAAAAAGAAAAAATGCGTGCTCAATTTGAGCAGGGCATTGTTTAATTAGGAGTTTTTTTGAATTACGTCCCCAAAGAGATTGAAGCCAAATGGCAAAAATTTTGGCTTGAAAACAAAAGCTTTGAACCAAGTGAAGATTTTAGCAAAGAAAAAAAATACATCCTGAGTATGTTCCCGTTTCCAAGCGGAAGACTGCATATGGGACATGTTAGAAATTATACCCTTAGTGATACCTTTGCCCGTTATTACCGTCAGCAAGGGCTTAATGTCCTTCACCCGATCGGCTTTGACAGCTTTGGAATGCCTGCAGAAAATGCAGCAATCAAAAACGGTTCCCATCCAAAAGGGTGGACGTACGATAATATCGATTACATGAAAAAAGAGTTTGCCTCATTGGGCTTTTCTTTTTCAAAAGATCGGGAGCTTGCTACCAGCGATGAACTGTATACGAAATTCGAGCAGGGCTTTATCATCGATATGTATGAAAAAGGGCTTCTGTATCGTAAAAAAGGGATGCTTAACTGGTGTCCGCATGATTTGACCGTTTTGGCCAATGAACAAGTCGTGGACGGGTGCTGTTGGAGATGCGATACGCCCATCGTCAAAAAAGACATGAATCAGTATTATTTCAAGATTACCCAATACGGCGATGAACTGCTGGAGGATCTGCACAAACTTGAGGGCGGTTGGCCCAAACAAGTCTTGACCATGCAAGAAAACTGGATTGGAAAATCCAATGGATTGGCGTTTGATCTGCTATTTGACGATGAAAGCAAGAGAAAGTTAAGTGGTGTGTTTGAGAGTTTTGATGTTTTTACGACGCGTCCGGATACCATCTATGGCGTTTCGTATACGGCATTAGCTCCTGAACACCCAGTCGTATCGTATATGATTGAGAACGCTTTGTTGGATACTGCGGTGATTGCTCAAATCAAAGAGATGAAAAATAGCTCATCCATCGACCGTCAAAAAGAAAAGAGTGGTGTATCCTTAGAGCTCAATGTCCTTCATCCGCTAACGAAAGTAAAAATTCCAGTATGGATTGCTAACTTTGTCTTAATGGATTACGGCAGTGGTGCGGTTATGGCCGTTCCTGCGCACGATGATCGTGATTTTGATTTTGCAAAAAAATACAGTTTGCCAATCCATGCCGTTATTAAGCCGCTTGAGGGTGAACCGGATCTATCCAAAGCGTTTACGGAAGTGGGAATACTTTTTAATTCGGGTCCGTTTGATGGGATTAACTCCAAAGAGGCTCAAGGCAACATTATAGAGCACTTTGAAAACATGAAATTGGGACAAAAAACAACCAATTACAAACTCAAAGACTGGGGGGTATCGCGTCAGCGCTATTGGGGTGCGCCAATTCCTTTTGTCCATTGTAACGATTGCGGCTTGGTGATGGAGAAAAAAGAGAACCTTCCTATCGCACTACCGCATGATGTAGAGATAACGGGAGAAGGCAATCCTCTGGAAAAACATCCGACGTGGAAACATTGCAAATGTCCTACGTGCGGTAAAGACGCGATTCGCGAGACCGATACCATGGATACGTTTGTTGAGTCTAGCTGGTATTTTTTGCGTTTTTGCGCATCGCCTAAAAATTGGGAGGGCGAAGCATTCTCATCAGAGCAAATCAAATACTGGATGGGTGTGGATCACTACATTGGAGGGATTGAACACGCTATTTTGCATTTGCTGTATGCCCGTTTCTTCACCAAAGTCTTTAGAGATTTAGGATATGTTGCGTTTGATGAACCGTTTGATCGGCTGTTGACGCAAGGTATGGTGCTCAAAGACGGGGCAAAAATGTCCAAGTCCAAGGGAAATACGGTGGATCCGGATGCCATCATCGAAAAATACGGGGCGGATACGGCACGGCTGTTTATCCTTTTTGCGGCTCCTCCGACCCAAGAGTTAGAGTGGAACGACAGTGCGGTTGAGGGGGCATTTCGATTTCTGAAGCGCTTTGCGGATCGTAGTCAATTTGCGCAAAAAACAGCTAGTTTTCCAAAAATTGATCATGCAACGTTATCCAAAGAGGAAAAAACAGCTCGTAAAAAAGTGTATGAAGCCCTCAAGCGTGCGCAAGAAGTGTACAATGAACGCTACACGTTTAACACGATGATAGCGGGTGTTATGGAAGCCATGAATGCGCTTGGCGAGCAAAATAATCCGAAAGTTTGGACGGAAGGGTATTGGATTTTAACCTCGATTCTCGAACCGATCGTTCCGCATCTGTGTTGGGAACTTTCACATGCCCTTTTCGGCGGTAAAAATTTCGATATTCAAAACGTATGCGAAGAAGTTTTTGACGTCGATGTCCTTACGTTCGGTGTTTCCATAAACGGGAAAAATCGTGCTACGATCGAAGTAGGTATCCAAGAATCCCAAGAGACGATTATTGAGATAGCCAAAGCTCACGTTGAAAAATGGATAGAGGGGAAAGAGATTGCCAAAGCAATCGTCATCCCCGGTAAATTGGTTAACTTGGTTATCAAAGGATAGGTATGCGTATTTTGGCGGGGTGTATAACGGCGATGATGATGTTTGCGGGATGCGGATATACAAGTGCTGCTCATTACGCTCAATCGGTTGTTGGAGAGAGCGTCAGTACGGAAGTATTGATATCGGCTGAAGACCCGCAAAATACGGTTATTATCAAAGACGCTGTGGATACGGCGGTTATTACAAAGTTTCGTACGCCATTAACATCCAAGAATGCTTCTCAAACGCATTTAAAAATCCAAATTGCTTCGGTGACTTTTTCACCTTTGCGTTATGATACCAACGGATACGTTATTACGTATCGAACAACCGTAAGCATGAGGGTAAATCGCAGTACTCTTGGAAAATCAAAGGAATATTCTACGTCGGGTATGTATGATTTTGATATAGAGCCCAATGCGATTATTTCCGATCAGGCGCGTTTTGGTGCTATTAGCTTGAGTGCTCAAAAGGCGATTGATGCGTTTATTGCGCAAATAGTGGCAGAAGGTTCGAATTCACCTAAGGAATAAGCTATGACAATTAATCAAATTGTGCGTAATACCGTTGAGCGTTTGAAAAATGAGGGAAAAGTTTGGACCCCTGATTTGTATGCTGAAGCTTTTTGTCTTGAAGCTAAAAAAGCGGGTGTCAAGGTAGAAGATTGTCAAGGTATTGACCGTTTTACATCGCTTATGGATAAAAAAACACTGGATGAAGTGAAGCAATATCGGGTCAAAACAACGGCAGAATTGGTGCGCTTTTTGATCTCCAAAATGAGCCGTTTAAATCCGAGTGAAGCGTCAATCCTCGTAGAAGTGCTGAGCGCATTGACCAAGACCATCGCAATGAGCGTTAAAGTCTTGCATAATCGAGACGCTTCCGCTCTTGCTAAAAAAACCATTACTTTGATTGAATCACAGGCAGGAAAAACTCAAATTGATCTGCTAAGACAGGCATGGGAAAATTTCTTGAGCGTATACGATGATAGCTTTTTGGAGAAATTGTCGGATTTTGGAGAGGTAGATTCGTGTAATCTTAAAAAAACAATTGAGGGATTACGTGTTGATGTCGGTTCAGCGCAAACGGGTGATTTTACGCGCATATCGCAGTTGCTGATAATGGGGCTCTCCCCTTCAATAGCACCAAAATTGGACGATAAAACAGCCGTGCTAATGGAAAAATTACACGACAATCCTGATTATGTATCGCATAAAGAGTTTGAAAAAGAGATAAAAACTGCTATTGCGATGCGCATTGCGCTGGATAAACAAAGCGTTGAAGAGATGGTAAAGGCACTGGATGAACTTCTGGGGAAACTCTCAGCACAGTTGATCGATCTTATAGAACGCAGTGAAAGTTCTACGACTGAGATACGGGACGTAAAGCGCGATCTTGAAGCGCTTGAATCGGATAAACCTAAAGATTTTAAAACGGCGCATAAACGTTTGTATGCCATTGCCACCACATTGGAAGAAAAAGTAGAAATATTAAGCCGTGATTTACGTTCTCACAATGCAAAAGTAACTGAGATGGGAGAAAAAATCGCTACGCTGGAATCACAGTTAGCGGTGGCAACGCAGGCTTCCAAAGAAGATTTCTTGACAAAATTATTTAATAAGCGAGCTCTTGAAGAAAGCATGGAGATAAAAGAGGCCGAATACGTCCGTTATGGGCGTAATTATTGTCTTGCCCTATTGGATTTGGACTTTTTTAAATCGGTTAACGATACCTATGGTCATGAAGCCGGAGATGCGGTACTCAAAGCCTTTGCCAATATTTTCAAAGAAGAAGCCCGTGTAAACGACATTGTCGGTCGTTTTGGGGGAGAGGAATTTTTGGCTATCTTGGGAGATACGGAACTTTCAGGTGCTAAAACATTTGGAGAAAAAGTACGTATGCACGTACAAGAAGCTCACTTCATGTATCAAGGACAGCGCATAGCGGTTACGGTGAGTATCGGGATAGCCCAGCGCAAAGATTATCCATCACTGGAAACACTAAAAGTAGGTGCGGATGAACGTCTGTATTCTGCGAAACATAAAGGGCGCAATCGCGTAGAAGCATGATGAGCTTAGAGACGTTTTTAACGCAAAAACCACTTTTTTATGATGCGATTGATTACGAGAGGTTTCCTAAAGCTTATGGAAGCGTGGCGCATTTACTGCCAAAGCCTAAAATTATCCACATTGTGGGCACCAACGGTAAAGGGACTACGGGACGCTTTTTGGCAACCGCACTGCACCGTTTAGGGAAAACAACGGGACATTATACCTCTCCGCATATTCTTCATTTTAATGAACGTATTTGGAGAGATGGCGAAGATATTGATAATGTAGATTTGGAAACGGCACATCAAAAGCTTATGGGATTTTTGGACGATGAAACGACAAAAGCTTTGAGTTATTTTGAATACACGACGCTTTTGGCTATGGTGGCTTTTGAGCAGTGCGAATACGTGGTTTTGGAATCGGGGCTTGGGGGTGAATTTGATGCTACCAATGTTTTTGATAAAGTGCTCAGTATTTTTACCCCCATCGATTTTGATCACAGCGCTTTTTTAGGCTCAACAATCGAGTCGATTGC
The DNA here is from genome assembly GCA_030836825.1 of Campylobacterota bacterium. Lineage (GTDB taxonomy): Bacteria > Campylobacterota > Campylobacteria > Campylobacterales > Sulfurimonadaceae > Sulfuricurvum. The sequence continues at coordinate 3,811 of JAUPLR010000022.1, read as the reverse complement.
GTCGACGAAATTACGCAGTATGAAAGCCAAAGCTCTTTTGGGCGTTCAAAACCATCCAATAGTAGAAGCCATAGCGCGCGAGATTGCTTTGGAAAAAAAATGCCAATTGCATAACGTGCAGGGGTTAATTAATCCGCACATAGGCGCAATTGCATTGCGCCTTGCCATAAAAAATGGACTAAGTGATTATTTGCAGGATAATTGTGCGTTGGCTATGACGGCGTTTGAATTGTTAGGGTACAAAGTCGAAGCACCGCTGTTTGATCAAAGTGCCCTTTTTGGAAGGCTGAATAAAATAAGTGAGAAGGTGACGCTGGATGTAGGGCACAATGCCCTTGCTGCCCGTGCGATTGCGCAAGCATTCCAAGGTAAAAAAGTGACGCTCGTTTACAATACCTACGGGGACAAAGATTACCGAGAAATTTTGTCTATTTTGATCCCGATCATCGATTACGTTGAAATCATTTGGGTAGAAGAGGGGCGGATTGTGCCACGAGAACTGCTGGAGGCTGTATTGGAAGAGTTGGGGTTGAATTATGGTTCTTTTGAGGCTATCAATCCGGATAAAGAGTACTTGATCTTTGGCTCCTTTAGTGTTGCCGAAGCATTTTTAAAGAGGATGAATAACTCATAATGTCTCAAGCAAGATTTTACGAATATTTGAAAAACAACCCAAAAAACCGATGCGATATGATCGTGTGTGAAGATGCAAAGGAAGCAGGAGAACTTTGGGACGTTGCCAAATTTTTAAATATTGAGTGTGTGGTTTTTCCCGATTTTCGTGCGGCGTACATGGACGATCTGCGCCCCTTTGGTGAAGAGCTTTTTGCCCTCTTTTTAGCACTGCGTACCTATTATCAAGCCTCCAGAAAGCCGTTGATTATTTCACCGCTTAAAACCTTGCTTTATCCCCTGCCAAATGAAACATTACTGCAAAGCATCGAGATTGAATTTGCTTCTCGTATTGATTTGACCTCGCTGAAGCATACCCTGTTACGTTGGGGATACACGTTTGTGGATATGGTAGAGATGGAAGGTGAAGTTTCGCATCGTGGCGATATTCTCGATATTTATATCCCCGGTGAAGAAAATCCTCATCGTATTAGTTTGTTTGACGATGAAATAGAAGAGATTAAAGCCTTTGACGTAGAGACACAGCGTACGCTCTCGGAGGAGCTGGCGTCGATTCGTGTCACGAGTGCTTTTTTCTCGTTGGATGAAGAACAATTTTCTCGATTTGAGAAAGAGATTTCGGCGTCAAATAGTGACAGTTTTGTCAAAGACATTGCCTCATTAGGCTTTTGGGTGCTGGGCGAGGAAGGAGCTGATTTTACGCAAGGTAAAAAGGTTCTTCGACTTCGTGAAATGAAGAGTCTTTTGGATGAATCGTATGGAATGAATCATCCCGTATTGCCGCGAGAACGTTTGGAATGCACAATCGTTCCTGAGGCAGTGCACTACTCACCGCTGATCGCTCCGAATCTGGAAACACTGCGCAGTGTTCACAAGAAGAAAAAATTTACCATCATCGCGGCCAATGAGATGCAACTCAAAGCGGCAGGGATTTTTGATCTCACGGGGCTGGAGATTAAAACCGCAGGGATGGTTCTCAATCTTATCGGTCCTGATGAGGTGATCCTCTCGCTGAATCGCCATGAGAAGAAGCGCCGTCGCCGTAAAACATCGATTCTGTTAGACGATCTCAAAGTGGGAGATTACGTTGTCCACGAAGAGTACGGGGTAGGAATTTTCGAGGGGATAGAGCAAGCAGAGATATTGGGAGCGATCAAAGATTTTGTTGTGCTCAAATACATGGGAGACGATAAACTGCTCCTTCCGGTTGAAAACCTCGATGCCATTGATCGTTATATCGCCTCTGGGTCACTTCCCGTACTTGACCGTTTGGGCAAGGGGAGCTTCGGTAAACTCAAAGAGAGCGTCCGTACGCGTCTGTTTGAGATTGCCTCCGAGATTGTCGGAATTGCGGCAAGCCGTGCCTTAATCAAAGCGCCTGTGATGCACGTTGACGCTGGAGAGCTGCGTCGTTTTCAGAATGCGGCAGGTTTTGACTACACTCCCGATCAAGCCAGTGCCATCGCTGCTATCGTGAGCGATTTAAGTTCCGGACACATTATGGACCGTCTTCTTAGCGGTGACGTTGGATTTGGCAAAACAGAGGTGGCAATGAACGCTATTTTTGCCTCAGCTCGCGGCGGCTATCAGACACTGCTGGTTGTACCTACAACCTTGTTAAGTTCCCAACACTTCACCTCACTCAAAACGAGGTTGGGGGCCTTTGGGTTACGAGTAGCCAAGTTGGATCGCTTTGTGAGTGCCAAAGAGAAAACGGCAACCCTCAAAGCACTCTCGAGTGGTGAGATCGATTGTGTTGTGGGGACGCATGCGCTGTTTAGTGTCAGCTGTGCGAAATTGGGGTTGGTTATCATCGATGAAGAGCATAAATTCGGGGTGAAGCAAAAAGAGAAGCTCAAATCGCTCTATGATAACGTCCATCTCCTCTCTATGAGTGCCACACCCATTCCACGCAGCCTCAATCAGGCGCTGAGCTCGATCAAAACCATGAGCGAACTGTTAACGCCTCCGAGTGAACGGCTGGGTGTTCGGACGTTTGTTAAAAATTACGATGAGAAGCTGATCAAAGAAGTCATCTTGCGTGAGCTTCGTCGCGGTGGGCAGCTTTTCTACGTTCATAACTCGATTGATTCGATGGTGATCAAATCAGGAGAGCTCAAAGCGATTCTCCCCAATTTGCGTATTCTGATTCTCCATTCGCAAATCAGTTCAGCAGTAACCGAAGAGGAACTCAAAAAATTCGAAGATCGTGAATACGACGTATTGTTGGCAACCTCGATTATCGAATCGGGTATCCATATGCCGACGGTTAATACGATGATTATCGATGGGGCAGATCGCTTTGGTATGGCGGATTTGCATCAGTTGCGAGGGCGTGTAGGGCGTGGGCACATCGAAGGGTATGCCTATTTCATTGTCAATGATAAAGACAATTTGACCGAAGAGGCAAAAAAGCGTCTTGTGGCGCTTGAATCAAACTCCTTTTTGGGCAGTGGGTCGATGTTGGCGCACCATGATCTCGAAATTCGCGGTGGTGGAAATCTCGTAGGGGATGCCCAAAGCGGTCATATCAAAAACATCGGGTACGCATTGTATTTGCGAATGTTGGAAGATACGATTAAAATCTTGACCAATCAAACGACTGCCGTACGGGCAAAAGTAGACATCAAGCTCACCGTTAGTGCCTTTATCAGTGATGAGGTAGTGAGAGAAGACCGATTGCGTCTGGAAATTTATCGACGCCTGAGTCATTGTGAAGAACCAACAGAGATTTATGAGATTGAAGAAGAGGTGGAAGACCGTTTTGGAAAGCTGGACAATCCGACCAAACAGTTTTTTGAGATTATGGTGATTAAACTGCTTAGTATTGAGAAGAAGATTAAGATGGTGGGCAATTACAATCAAAACATCACGATAGAGTATCTTAACGGTGCCAAAGAGACACTGCAAAGCAAAAGCAAAGATGACGACGATCTGATCGCAACGGTCCTGCACTATTTACGTACCGTCAAACCAAAGGTTTTATAATGAGTTTTTGTTCTTATTACGATACTGACGTGTGCCATTCATGTTCAATGATTGATCTGTTTTATGCGGAGCAGTTAACTGAAAAAAGTGCGCATTTGCATAAAGCATTGGAGCCTTTTGCTGTGAGTGAATGGCTAAAGCCAACCCCAAGCCAGATCAAAGGATTTCGGAATAAAGCCAAGATGGTAGC
>JAUPLR010000021.1 GCA_030836825.1 Campylobacterota bacterium | reverse complement strand
TTCACTTTCCGTATCGTTAATGGAGCGGCATGGGTCGAGGGAGTAATTACCCCTTGCCCCCCTCCACAATCCCAATCTCATCCTTACTCAACCCATAAAGCGCATACACCATCGTATTGATTGTCAACGGCGGAGTTAAAATTGGCAGTATGAAAAGCTACTAAAAAGTAGTTTTTACAACCAAAAGCTTAAAGAAGCAAATTAAATTTGCTAAAGTCTCTTTTCAGACAACGGTAGGATACAAAAAAATTGTCTATCAATATGAAGATGGCTCATACAAAAGAACAAGAGAATTTTCCTTAACTGATTTGAAACATTTTTGAAAAAACAAAGAGTCTAGTAAATTTTATGAAGATATCATCAACGATAATAAGATACAATATAAAAAGTAAAGGAGAAGCTATGTCAAATCGCCTAAAATACGAAGATTCGCCCTACTTACAACAACATAAAGATAACCCAATCGACTGGTATCCTTGGTGTGACGAAGCATTTTTAAAAGCAAAAAATGAGCATAAAGCAATATTTATTTCCATCGGGTACAGCAGCTGCCACTGGTGCCACGTCATGGAGCACGATGTTTTTGAAAACGAAGAGATTGCCGAATTTGTCAACGAACATATCATTTGCATCAAAGTAGACCGTGAAGAGCGTCCCGATATTGATAAACATTTTCAAGAACTCCACCTGCTGCTCAACCGTCGAGCAGGGGGATGGCCGCTGTCTATTTTCTGTACCCCTGATAACAAACCTTTTTATGCCGCCACCTATATGCCCCCTTATAATCGTGATCGGATGATGGGTTTTAGTGAACTTACCGTCATCATCGCTGATAAAGTAGCACAAAATGACGAGAAACTGTTTCAAAATGCCGACGAAATCATGGGTTTTATGAAACCCAAAGAATCACCGACACAAGCGACCAAATTGGAGGAAAAAATAGCCTTTACGTTTAACACCCAAGCCGAGCACAATTTTGACACCCTCAACGGCGGTTTTTCTAAAGCACCGAAATTTCCGCACACTTCTACCCTTAAAACGCTCATGAGATTAGAGCAACTCGAACCCGATCCCAAACGAGAAAATATCATAATACAAACGCTCAATAGTATGGCACGAGGGGGAATGAATGATCTTATTGACGGAGGATTTTGCCGTTACAGCACCGAGGAAACATGGCTGATTCCTCATTTTGAGAAGATGGCGTACGACAATGCTCTGTTGTGCGAGCTGTATACTCAGGCATCTGTCCAATTTAATAATCCTTTGTATCTGAGAGCCGCCACGGAGACTGCCGATTTTATGCTGAATTTTATGATGGAAAACAATCTGTTTTACAGTGCGAGTGACGCAGATACCCAGGGTCATGAGGGAAAATATTTTGTCTATACCTACGATGAAATTCTTCAAGCCCTTCACAATGCCAATGTCGGTACTATTAACGAAGCGGTTAACCTACTGCAAATCACCCCTAGCGGAAATTTTGAAGGCAATTGTATCATTACGCTAAAGACACTTGAACGCCCCATTTGGTTTGATGCTTTTGTTCTCGAGGCCAAAAAACTGCGCGCGCCACGTGTCTATCCTTTTATAGACCGCAAAATCAATGTTGCCTGGAATGCCATGATGGTTAAAGCCTTGTTTGTTTTAGGCAAGCAAAAACCTGCCTACACCGCGCAAGCTACCGCATCACTGGATGCCCTCCTCTCAACTATGCTGATTAAGGACGTCCTATACCACACGACGCTCATCCACAAAACACCAAAAATCGAAGCATTTTTAGAAGATTATGCCTATGCCGCCGATGCACTCATACATGCCTACCAATGTACTTTTGATGAAGTTTACCTGTTACGAGCCCAACAGTTGTGCAACAAAGCGCTGGAGCTTTACTACCAAAACGGTGCATGGTATTTTAGTCGCGGCGATTTCCCGACACTGTGCGAACTCGATGATGGTTCGTACCCAAGCGCTATGGCCATCATGGTGGAGGTGTTGCTAAATCTTGGCAGTTTAGTCGATGGAAAATATCGCCATTTTGCGTTTAAAAGCCTCGAATATGTTTCCCTAAAACTGATGAAAAGCCCGATCTACTATCCAAAACTCGCCGAACAAACCATTCGGTATCTCAAAGGAGACCGTATCATCAAAGCTCCCAAAACACTTTTAAAAGAGGGTCCTACGTTGGGTTATCCGTTTGTGCTGTTAAAATCCGATGAAAATATTTCTAACTATTTGCTATGCGGTGAGAATAGCTGTTTTGCATCGACGCAAAATGCCTGTGAATTGGATTCGCTTGTAAAAGCCTCATTTTAAAATAATTTGAGTTACAATGAAAAGAAAAAGTGTGGGGTATTCTTATGAATTCAAAAAGTTCGATGGCCAGAGTTGAAATTTCGGAAACAGAAACAATGAAGGAGATAGTGCACTCCGACCGTCGCAAAACCGCCGAAGAGAACGAAGCTGAACAAAAAAAGCATGCGGGCAAAGAAGAACGCCTTCCGGTTTGGGTCAAAAAATCAATTTTGGATTACGAATCACAGCTCAAAGATTTGCAAATAGAGCTACTCAAGCTTCAAAATCATGTCAAAGACCAGGGGCTTAGAGTGCTCATGATTTTCGAGGGTCGTGATGCGGCGGGCAAAGGCGGGACGATTAAACGGATCACTGAGCATCTCAATCCGCGTGGTGCGCGTATTGTGGCATTGGACAAACCTTCCGATGTGGAAAAAACACAGTGGTATTTTCAGCGCTACACCAAACATCTACCAAGCGCAGGTGAAATCGTATTATTTGACCGCAGTTGGTATAACCGCGGGGGCGTTGAGCCTGTTATGGGATTTTGTACTCCTCAAGAGCACCAAGAATTTCTCGATGAAGTGAGCGATTTTGAAAAAATGCTGGTTAATTCAGGAATTATTATTTTTAAATTTTATTTTTCGGTATCCAAAAAAGAGCAAGCGAAGCGTTTTAAACAACGCAAAACCGATCCGCTCAAGCAGTTTAAGCTTTCTCCTGTTGATGCAAAGTCCCAAGATTTATGGGAGCAGTATACCGTTGTAAAACACTCCATGTTACGGGCATCCCACACAGGCACTGCACCGTGGATCATTATCCGTTCGGATGACAAGAAAAAAGCTCGTATCAACTGCATCAAACATATATTGTCAAGCATTCAATATCCTAGCAAAAGCAAACTTGATCTCAAAACATCCAAAAAAATTCTCATTTGGGGTGACGAAGAGATAAAACTAATGGAGACCATTGACCTATCAACTACCAACAAAAAAATTTAAAAATGAGCAGTTTAACAATGCTCAAATCTAAAAACATACTGGGTGATTTTTGGGGTGGTACGGCTGCAATGTTCGTAGCCCTCCCCTCTGCGATTGCTTTTGGTGTAACGATTTACGCAACACTGGGGGGACAGTATGCCGCCTATGGTGCAATTGCGGGGATTCTAGGTGTTGCAGCCATAGGAATTATCGCTCCACTGCTAGGAGGAACCAATCGGCTCATCTCTGCACCCAGTGCTCCTGCAGCAGCAGTTCTCTCGGCATTTGCAATTCAATACGTATCGCTAGGCATCCATCCCGACCTGATCTTCATCATGATTATGGTCGTAGCCCTGTTTGCCGGACTTTTTCAAATAACCTTTGGGATGGTTGGGCTGGGAAAACTGATCAAATACATGCCCTTCACGGTCGTTAGCGGCTATCTCAGCGGAATAGGTCTGTACATCATTGCAGCGCAAACGCCAAAACTTTTAGGAATAATCCACGAAGGCCATTTTTGGGAAAACATACTAAACCCCTTATTGTGGCAATGGACAAGTGTCATTATTGGAAGCATTACCATTCTTGCAATGATTACCGCAAACAAGATATTTAAAACCATTCCGGCAGTAATAGTAGCACTGGCTGCTGGTCTTTGTTCCTACTTTTTGTTGAGTTTTACGGATCCGTCTTTGCTTAATCTCAATAACCCATTGATCATTGGCACGCTGGGAGGAAACGGTGATATGAATTTTTTTCCGACTTTGCTCCAACGTCTTAGTGATCTAACGCATTTATCCTTGGAAAATTTACAGCTGCTTTTTTTTCCTGCACTCACCTTGGCAGCACTTCTCTCTATCGACACCCTCAAAACCTCTGTTATACTGGATTCCATGACCCATTCGTTTCACGATTCCAACAAAGAACTCATCGCCCAAGGGTGTGGAAATGTCACTTCTACCTTGATCGGCGGAATGCCCGGTTCTGGAACGATGGGAGCATCCCTCATCAATATTTCTAGCGGCGGCACATCCCGTCTATCCGGTTTGATTGAGGGGATTATGGCCATTGCCGCATATTTGCTTCTTGGAAAATTCATTGCATGGATTCCTATTGCTTCATTGGCGGGGATTTTGATTGTCATTGGGGCACGTATGATTGATACGCACAGCATACAACTGCTAAAATCGCGTAAGACGGCTTTAGACTTTTTCATCATCGTATCGGTTGCCATAACAGCGCTTACCGTCAGTCTCATCGCTGCTGCAGGCGTAGGTGTTTTACTTGCCATCGCTTTGTACATCACACAACAAATAGGGACATCCGTCGTTTATCGCCATCTTGATGGACTGGAAGTACGAAGCAAGCTCCTGCGCAGAACCGAGGAATCCGATATATTGAGCGAGAGGGGAGGCGATTTTTCCCTTTATGAGTTGCATGGAAGCCTCTTTTTCGGTACTGCGAATCAGCTCTATACTATGCTGCAAGAAGATCTAAGAACCAAGAAATACATTATACTTGATATGAAACGCGTTCAAACCGTCGATTTCACTGCAGCGCACATTCTGTTGCAAATCAAAGATATCTTACATGAAAAAAATGGCTATCTTGCGCTGAGTCGATTACCGCACAAGCTGCCTACGGGAGATGATTTAGAGAGCTATTTCAATCAAGTAGGGCTACTTAAACACTTAAGCCCTATTAAACTTTTTGACGATTTGGATGATGCTATTGAGTGGGCCGAAAACAAGATCATTAAAGAATGCATGATCGAGCAAAAACAAGAGAAATTGCTTGAACTGCGCGACTTTGACCTTTTCAAGGATCGCAATGAAGATACATTAGCAGAAATACAAAGTCTGGTGCAATGCCGATCGTTTCACAAGGGTGAATCAATCTATACGGCAGGAGATCCAAGCGGAGAAATATTCCTCATTCGTCGCGGACTTGTACGTATTATGCTCCCCTTTGACGACCGCAAAAGCGTTCATCTTAGCACGATTGGTCAAAATAATTTTTTCGGAGAATTTTCATTTTTAGAGGGAAGCCCCCATTACACCAACATAGTGGCTGCCTCGGATACGGACTTATACGTTATCTCACGTGAAGCCTTTGCCGCATTTTCGCAACACCATAAAAGAGCGTCTTATCATTTTATGCAAAGCCTTGCGACCGAGTTAGCAGACAGACTCCGCCTCACAAGGTCGGAACTGGGCGCCGAGGTAGATGTCTAAATAAATTTGAGTATTTGGGCTTCTATGTTCTCTTTATCAATGACCGTACCTTGAACAACTGGCTTTGAAAAGAGCTCTTGTATAACGGACGGTATTGCGATATTTGCCGTTGAGGCAATTGATTTGAGGGCATCGATATCCTTTGCATCATTCTCACCTGTTAGTGCATTGGCGATTGTCGGTGAAAATTTCGTCCACTCAGCGGTGGAATAAACGATGGTTTTAAGCGCCTTCGTTGAACAACAATCGTAGGCTTTAAAACACGTTGCCGTGTGTGGGTCCATCAAATATCCAGCGTCATACGCCTCTTTGATGTAACCTTTTCCCTGGGCACCGTTACAATAATCTGCCGCAAATAACTCTTGCAACTTCATCGTCTCATCATCTGTAAGCGCATAATAACGATTGCTTTCCAATGACTGCATCAGCTCTTTTGTCCGTTGCGCCCCAAAGAAGTCAAACAAAATACGCTCAACATTGCTGGAGATCAAAATATCCATCGCAGGAGACGTTGTCGGAACCACTTTTTCACCGCGAAGATCATAACGTCCGGTATTGATTAGACGCGTTAAAACATTGTTTTCATTCGATGCAATGATAATCTTCTCTACCGGAAGACCCATCTTAGTCGCATAGTATCCGCCAAGTGCATTACCGAAATTTCCGCTAGGAACATTTAAATAAATCTTTTCACCCATGGTTATAACGTTTTGGCGTACGAGTTCGAGATAGCTATGCACATGATAAATCGTTTGAAAAATAATACGTCCAAAATTGACCGAGTTGGCAGCGGAGAGTTCTATGTTTTTACCCCTCAGTGCCGCATTAAAACTCTCAGAACTCAACAAACGCTTGAGGGCGCTTTGCGCATCATCAAAATCGCCGTGAATTCCGATAACTTTGAGATTAGCCGCATCTTCCGTTACCATTTGCAACCGTTGAACGTCCGAAGTTCCTCCATCAGGATAAAGACATACGACACGAACATTTGGGCGATTTTTAAACGTTTCAAGCGCCGCCGGACCCGTATCGCCACTCGTTGCCGCAAGTATCAAATACTCTTGTCCACGCTTTTGCGCCAAAGAAGAGAGAACTACGCCAAAAGGTTGCAATGCCATGTCTTTGAACGCGCGGGTCGGTCCATGATAGAGTTCGCTAACGTACAAATCATCACGTACTTTTACCACAGGGACAGGGTTGGATGGATCATCAAATTTATCGTACAAGGACAACGCTTCAGCAATCACAGAAGGCTCTATGTCAATGTCCAATGTTGCGAGAAGATCCCAAGCCAGTTCTTTATAGCTAGAACTCAAATGCTTGGTCAAAAACGCTGTTCCCAAAGAAGGAAGCTCTTTGGGAACATACAAACCGCCAAAAGATGCGATAGGACTCAGAATCGCTTCTGAAAAAGTTGTTTCTAGTGGATTAATTCCGTCATTTCCGCGTGTTTCAATAAATTTCATAGTACTGCTTTAGTCAATTTTTATGCCATTATATCAAAGAGGCTCTCAGGGATGGCTTAGAGGGTAATCTGGGTCCCAACACCATCGGAGGTGAAAATCTCAAGCAAGATGGCATGATCGATACGTCCATCAATAATATGCGCCTTCTTAACACCGCCATCAACCGCTTCAAGGCACGCATCCACTTTGGGCACCATTCCCCCATGGATCGTCCCATCTTTTTTTAATGCTTCCACTTGTGCCTCACTTAGCGTCGAAAGCAATTCTTTATCATTATTCAAAACCCCCGGGGTATCGGTCATAAAGATCACTTTGCACGCACCTATCGCCGCAGCAACTGCAGATGCCGCAAGATCGGCGTTGATGTTGTAACCAGGATGCCCTACTTCATCATCCGCACCTATCGGAGCGATAACAGGGATAAATCCTTCACGTAACAGATTATGAATAACCTCGGCTTTAACGCCCTCTACACGACCCGTAAGGCCAAATTTGACCGCATCTTTTGGTTTTGCTTTGAGAAAATGGGCATCTTTTCCACTGATACCGATCGCTTTGGCACCGTACGAGTTAAGCAGTGACGCTATTTCTTTGTTAATTTCCCCACTGAGTACCATTTCGACAACACGCATTACCTCTGGGGTACTGACACGTTCCCCGTCAATAAATTCCGTAGGAATTTTCAAGTCGGATAAAAGTTCGCTGATACGATTACCTCCGCCATGTACGATGACGACTTTTACCCCTACAAGGTGAAGCAAAACAATATCTTGGGCAAATTTTGCCTTCAGCTCATCCGAACTTTGTGCCGAACCACCGTATTTTATGACAACTATCTCATCTCTAAATTCTTTGATAAACGGCATCGCGTCCATCAGTGTTCGGACGGTTTCAATCTTTTTTTGCATGTACGTACTCCCTTACGGTGTCAATTAATTCAGGATTCAACACGAGGCTTAGCTCCAGTAAAGATATGGGTAGATTAAAGGGTGCTATTTTAACAAAGTCTTTCTGAGTAACGAGCAAACTCGAAGAGCCCGTTTGTTTCAAAATTGCTTCCAACTCCTCTCGAGTAAAGAAATGGTGATCTTCAAAATAAATTTTATCTACCACTTTGGGTAAATACGGGTCAAGTCGCTGTGGTCGTGCAATAGCAGTCACCAACGCCATTTTAGGAGTTGCATTTTGAACCTCTACATGACGGACAAAGGAACGATTCTCATCTACCATAATGACGTTTTTTCCACTCCACAAGCGCTCGCGGTAGGGACCACTAGGGAGACAAAAAGCGTTGGGTGTTTCAACATCGATCACTAAATCAAGCTTTTGAATCGAATGCTTCCCATAACCGTCATCCAAAAAGACCGCTTCACATCCCATCAATTTTGCCAATTCTATTGCACTCTGGCGCTTTTCACTCACAATCACTACGGCATGAGAAAGCGTTTGCGCGTACAGCATCGCTTCATCACCACTTTGGGAAATGTCACAGGCGATACCATTGGCATCTCGTACAACCACTAATCCCTTACTGTCTCTGCCATACCCGCGTAAAACAATTGCCGGCTTCTCATAAAGGGCACACAGTGCACTGACCAAAGGGGTCTTTCCGCTTCCTCCAACCGTGAGATTTCCAACACTCACGATCGGTATGCCAAAATCTTTGGGAGTGCTTAAAACATAACGTATCCATGCCGCGAAACAATACAATAGACTAAGGGGGTACAAGAGGAAGGAAAGAAGTTTTTGCAACCGTGAAGGGCGATAGAAATACCCTTCAACCCAAAACGTGATTAACCGCTTCAAACGCGTGTGGACGCCACGTCTAAAATTGCATCACAAATCTCATTGACTTCATCATCGGTGAGTGCCGCATAGTTTGGAATCGAGAGTACTTGGCTGTAATTACGCAAAGCAACCGGAAAATCATTAATACGCAAAGAGTATTTTGATTTGTAGTAACTCATCAAATGCAAGGGAATGTAATGCAAACCTGTTTCGATACCACGCAAAGCAAGCTCACGCGCAAATGAATCGCGATTTTTATCGATTTTTAGAATATAAAGCGAAAAGCTATGATCTTGTGTCACAACCGGAATGGTCACATGGGGAGCATCGATGAGCCGCTCATTAAAAATCTCCGCTATCTCTTTTTGACGCTCAATAATATCGTCTTGTTTCTCAAGTTGTACAAATATGGTTGCCGCGTCCAATGGACTCATGGTGTATTCGCTTCCAATGTCCGTCACATCATACACATACCCCAAAGCGTCATCATCGACCACCAACGCATGGTATCGCAACGATTTTGCCCGCTCAATAATATCTTCATCATTACTGACCAACATACCGCCATTGCAGACATTTCGGCGTAAATGCGGACTAAAATCAAAACAGGTGATGGCCGCGCCCGTTGAACCGATTCTTTGTCCTTTGTACGTTGCTCCCAATGCATCAGAGGCATCTTCGACAACTTTGACATCATAACTCTTTGCAATTTCATACAAACGGTCAAGATCAATACTTTGACCTGCGGAGTGAGACACAATGATGGCTTTGAGCTTTTTCGATTTATGAAGGGACAAATAGGCTTCAAGTTTTTCTAAATCGATGGAGTAGCCATCAGGATCAATATCAATAAAAAGCGGTTCCGCATCAAAATGGCGAACCACTTCCGGAATCGACGGAAACGCATTGATCGAACACAAAACTTTGTCCCCGCGTTTTAAATCGATTGCGAGCATCGCCAAATGCAGCGCACTTGTACCGTGCGAAGTAGCCAAAGCATACGTAGCCCCAATGTACGACTCAAACGCAGATTCTAAATCTTGGACAATATCCGGTGCTTCACCGTCAAGCACCTCATCGATTTTCTCACGTTCGTCACCACCAACGTCAACTCGGTAAAATGGAATGCTCATAGGATGCTCCTTATAGGGTTATATCTCTTGGATAATTAAAATCATGGTTGATGGTTCTTGATGTCAACTTGGCAATAAGCGGCATCTTACGCTTGAATTGATTCTTATAAATTCGCTCAACGACCATCGTCACTAATTGCGGATCTTCTCCTGCTTCGATCAATTCTTCTTTGGTATGACGCAACTCCACATACCCTTTTAACACACGATCCAGATCAGCATAAGGATAACCCATTTCCGATTCATCACTCTGCCCCTCCCACAAATCTGCCGAAGGCGGCTTCGAAATAATGGAATCATTAACATCCAAATAGCGTGCCAACTCAAACACTTCCGTCTTATACAAATCACCGATCGGATTAACAGCGCTTGCCAAATCACCATAAAGCGTTCCGTAACCCAGCATCAGCTCGCTTTTATTGCTCGTCCCCAATACCAAGGAACTCTCACGCGCCGAGATATCAAAAAGAGTGGCCATACGCAATCGTGCGGAAAAATTACCGATCCGCAAAGGGGTCATATCGCTTGTCACACACGTACGCAGCAAAGGTTCTATGCTGCATAATTGGGAACGTATTGCAAACTTCTCACACAAAGCATCCGCATCGTCAATGCTGTTTTGAGATGAATAATGTGAAGGCATTTTCACACACAGCAAATCATCGCCAAAAACTCTCTGTGCCAAAACAGCAACAACCGCTGAATCCAACCCGCCGCTAAGCCCCAGTACAACTTTTTGCAAACCTGTTTTTCGGACTTCACCGCTTAGAAAGTTTTCCAAATGATGACTGATAAGTGCGTATCTGCTCACATCAAAACCTTGTAGAATTATAAACGTTTTGTATTATAACTAACATTTTACATTAAGTTGTTAACAAAATGGCGGCATTAGGATAAAATTAGGCTAAAAAAAAGAGCCGAAGAATATGGAAATCCTCAAACGGCCTATGGGGCCCTATCAGACCAACTGTTATATTGTTAAAATTGACGGAAAAGATTTTATTATCGATCCGGGTGTTGGAGCAACGCAATGGGTACTTGAAAACGTCAACAATCCTATCGCTATTCTCAATACGCACGGACATTTTGACCACGTATGGAGCAATCACGAGTTGCAAACGACCTTAAAAATCCCTCTCTACACACCCAAAGGAGACATCTTTTTACTCAAAAGCAGTGAATGGATGCCTGATCTTCCCCCCTCGTTCCCAGACGTAGAAGTTATTGGAGATCAGACATTTGATTTTGATGGGGTCAAGGTAAAATTTCATCACTTTCCAGGGCATTGTCCAGGATGTTCGATGATCGAGATTGACGATGCGATGTTTAGCGGGGATTTTTTGTTTCATGACTCGATCGGACGATACGATTTTCCTTATTCAAGCCCAAAGGACATGAAAAACAGTCTGATGAAAATGAGCTCAATGAAAGAGAATAAAACTCTTTATCCAGGGCATGGAGATTCAACTACCCTTTTTCATGAGCAAGGCAATGTCGGCTATTGGGTAGAGAGGCTGGATCAAGTAGATTGACGCAACTCTTCGGTATTTTTTAGTAAATCCAAGCGCAGGACGTGGCGATCCGTAATGATGGTTTTAAATTCCCCCTCAAAAACTTTGATGT
>JAUPLR010000020.1 GCA_030836825.1 Campylobacterota bacterium | reverse complement strand
GGCTTCATACGTCAATGATTTTGGAATCAAAATGCTCAAATCTCTAAATGACGCTTGATATTTTGAATACGGCTTAGCTTGAATCAATCCATAGGGAAGTTGATTCATATCGACTTCACATACGTACGTATGGCCAAGATCAAATTCCTCTTCCACTTGCGGATGAATGCGGAACAATTCTCCGGCACAATTACCCCCGATCATCACCTTGGCACACATATAAGGATGAGAAAGAGCATGCGTAGTTGAATGAGCCGTCATCTCAAAACTACCGATGACATCACTGATACGCTGTGTAAAAGTAGCAAAATCGATGCTAGGAGCTTTTCCTGCATTGGAAAGTTTATCCATTTGGGCTGCACCGCTGATGATAAAGGCGATACGTTTGCTCTCTGCACGATTAACATCAAAAACAGTACCTGACTCAAATAAGGCTATTTTTTTCTGATTTACTTTGACATTGGCGCTGGCGGATTGCAACAAACCTACCAATAACGTGGGGCGAAGCGTATCCATATTCGCCGTAATCGGATTAAGCAATTCTTTGCTCTCATGCGTACAGGCAAATCCAAAACGCTCCAGCGTCACACGCTCATTGAAGACAAAATGGACGCTTTCAAAAAAGCCGTTAGCCGCTGAACGTTGGCGATACATGCGTGTTTTACGGTACTCTTCCAAATCTGCCGTATTTTGATTGCTCTCAGTAAAAACAAGAGGCTGTGAGGGGATATTATCAATCCCAACGATACGGACAATCTCTTCAATAATATCTTGTTTATTCACAATGTCGTGTCTAAAATGAGGAATTGTTATCGCAAAAATAGACGTCTTTGGTTTACTGATTAACATCCCTAAATTTTTCAAAATATGGGTCAAGGTTGTCTTATCCACTTTCATCCCAATAAACGATTCAAATTCGCTCTCGCACATGGTAATTACCCGTGCTTCTCTAGGCGTTTGAAGTTCTAAATTACCGGCATAAATCGTAGACTGTGAATATTTTTCAAACAATTCCATCGCATAACGCATCCCGCTGGTAAGCTTTGGTTCGCTTCCTCGTGAGGTGCGATAATAGTGGGCGCTGCTTTCGATCTTATTTTCACCCATCATGCGCGAAATAATTTCAGGCGGGATGTAGCTGGCTTCAATAATGACAAGCCCTTCGTTGTCTTTAAATTGCGCCTCTTTTTCTTGGGAAACACCGATGACCGAAAGCTTTGCCTTACCGTACAACGCAACATATCCCTTATCATCTTTTGCGAGGGATATAATGGATTTGGCATTAGTGGTCTCTTCCAAGCAGGCAAAAGGGTACGCAGATAAAATAACACCGGTATTGTACGTAGCGTATTGCAAAAAGGCGTCCAAAACAGTTGCATAACCCTCGTCAATAATCGCCATACGAAGGGCCACCAAAAAAGGAACCTGCAGCTCTTTGATATCCACAGCCCCAAAAAGAAGCTCCGTATCAAACGTTTCGGAGTGTTGAAGCTGCAAAATACGTCCTATTCCAAGACGCCCCTCTTGCTCCTCTTTTTTACGTACCTCTCTTAGGTCTTTGTTAAACGCAGCGCTAAGATCGCGCGCAATACCGTGAATACTTAAACAGTCTCCACGGTTTGCCGTAAGTTCAATTTCGATAATATCATCACGAAATGCCTCATACGTATTGAGTTCTTTTCCAACGATTAGTTTGCCGATGCTGGAATCAAGAATCATAATTCCCTCGCCCATAGCCGGTAGCCCAATCTCTTTTGCCGAACAAATCATTCCTAGCGATTCTACCCCGCGCAGTTTCGCCGCTTTGATTTTTAATCCATCTGGAAGCACGGCATCCACCATCGCAACGGCCACATGAATACCGGCACGAACATTGGAAGCACCGCAAACAATTTGGCGTACCTCACTGCCCGTATTCACCTGACATACATTGAGCTTATCGGCATCAGGATGACGCTCACAACTCTCTACAAAACCGATGACAATTTTATCCGGAACACACATAACGTCGTGTCGATCGACCTCCAGGCCAATGGCGCTTAATGTTTTAAGAAGATGCCCCGTCTCTACTTCATTTAGATCGATCCACTCATTTAACCAATTTTTTGTAACGATCATCTAAACTGCTCCAATAATCTAACATCACCTTCAAAAAGGGATCGCAAATCTCCAATACGGTGTATCAGCATCGCAAAACGCTCGACACCCAAGCCAAAGGCATAACCGCTGACATTCTCATACCCGACGGCTTTAAAGACATTGGGGTCAACGATACCGCACCCCAAAACTTCCAGCCAACCTGTTTTTGAACACACACGGCATCCTTCGCCGGCGCAAAAAATACAACTGATATCCACTTCTGCCGAAGGTTCCGTAAACGGGAAAAAGCTCGGGCGGAAACGGACCTCAATGTCCCCGAACATCGTTTTTAAAAAGTCCTCGAGAATAAACTTGAGGTTCGAAAAAGAGACTTTCCCCTCTTCTTCAACCACGAGACCCTCTACTTGATGAAACATTGGCGTATGGGTCAAATCATAGTCGCGTCGAAATACAGCACCCGGTGCGATCATACGAATCGGCGGCTGAGTACTGAGCATCGTACGAATCTGTACAGGTGACGTATGAGTACGCAACAGCATAGAGTCTTTGAAATAAAAAGTATCTTGCATATCGCGCGCAGGGTGGTACTTCGGGAGATTTAACGCCTCAAAGTTATGAAAATCATCTTCGACCATCGGTCCCGTTTGAACCGAAAAATTCATCGCCGTAAAATACTCAACAATACGGTCCATCGTTTCGAGAACAGGATGCAGACTTCCGCGCTCGCTTTGAGGAGAAAAAAGACTGACATCAATTGCTTCTTCTTTCATTGTTTGCTCAAGATGAGCCAATGCCAAAACCAATTTACGCTCAATTAGCAGGGCGTTCAATCCCTCTTTATGAAGGTTCAATTCTTTTGCAAATGTCCCTTTTTCACTGTCAGGGACATCCTTCATACGGGCGAACTGCTCGTTCATTATCCCTTTTTTGCCAAAGACTGCAATACGAATCTCTTCAATTTTATCAATTGTATCGGCCGATTTTATAGCGTTGTACCACTCTTGCAAAGCTAAATCTCCATCATTCATTATAGTTGGGCAATTGTAATCAAATCTCTTTTACAATAAGCTTCAAGGCTTCATCTGTATGCTACAATGAGGATAAAAAAAGGCTTGCCATGTGTATTTTTTGTAAAATTGTTGCCAAAGAGATCCCTTCGAATGTCGTTGCCCAAAATGATAGCTTCTATGCGTTTCATGATATCAACCCAAAAGCACCCGTTCATGTCCTCGTTGTCCCAAAAACGCATTACGACAGTTTTAATGATGTCCCCGGTGAAGTTATGGGAAAAATGAGCACTTTTATGCAAGAAGTCGCCAAAGAAGTAGGAATTGATGAAAGCGGTTATCGTATCATCAGCAACATCGGTGAAAACGGTGCCCAAGAAGTTAAGCACCTGCACTTTCATATTCTAGGCGGAACCCACCTAAAATGGGACCATTTTGCCGATGCGGACAGTAAAGACTTTTTTTAATTACGCATTACACCCTTGAAGTGTACCAAAATCAACGGCGCTTCCGCCGCCGCTGATCATGGTTTCATTCTCGCGGATCATTTTACCGTTATGTTTAATCGTGTAGGTGATAGCGGTGGTATCGCGAATGGTATTGATTGTTGAACAATAGGTCTCCAAACTCGCCATAACCCAACGTGCGGCAAGCGTATCGTCCGCATTGGAATTAAAACGGTATTCCAAATGAAGTGAATTAAACTTTTTTGGAGATTCTTCGTTACGTACGACTTCTCCATCCACTTGCAAATTCGTAACTTCATACCCTTGCTGTTTTGGAAGCATAATCATGTCGGTTGCACTGCAAGTGATAATGCTGCTTAAAAAATACTCTATCGGGGAAATCTGCGGACAGTCGATGACAAAGCTACTCTTTTCGGTTTTTGCCTCAAAGCGCATGGCGTCTTGATGGGATACGGTTATTTTCATTTAATCTCCTGTAAATAATGGTCAAAATAGATAATTTGCTCCAAGGTACGTACTTGGGCCGTACCTCCTTGGGATGTACGGGCATTCATTGAATGTTCGATGCTCAAATAGCGGATAACATCCTCTTTGATCCGCGCATCAATGGCATAAAGTTCTTCGAACTGGATTTCACTTAGATCAATTCCCAACACCTCGGCACGTGCCACGGCTTTACCGGTGATAAAATGCGCTTCACGAAACGGAACATCGCAATGTTCAACCAAATAATCGGCCAAATCGGTTGCACTCAAATGACCCAACTTGCAGGCATTTTCCATGTTCTGTTTTTTGATCGTCATTGTTTTAAGGGCTTCTCGCAAAATTTCCAAAGAAATCTCTGCCGTTTCGACACTGTCGAATACCCCTTCTTTGTCCTCTTGGGTATCCTTGTTGTATGCTAAAGGCAACCCTTTCATGACCGTCAGAAGTCCCATGAGATTTCCATACACACGCCCTGTTTTCCCGCGTAGCAATTCAGGAACATCGGGGTTTTTCTTCTGTGGCATAATAGAGGAACCGGTTGAATATTCATCAGAGAGTTCCACAAAACGAAACTCATAGCTTGACCAGAGGATAATTTCTTCTGAAAGACGTGAAATGTGCATCATCAAAATAGAGATATTAAAGAGGATTTCCAGTGCAAAATCACGATCACTGACGGTATCCAAACAATTAATACTGACGCTGTCAAAAGCCAAAAGCTTGGCTGTCATTTCGCGATTAACCTTGTGTGGAGTACCTGCTAGCGCTGCACAACCGATCGGAGAAACATTGTTGCGTGTATACGAACTCTCAAAACGTTCAATGTCCCGCTTGAACATCGTCGCATACGCCAGCATATGAAATCCAAAATTAATCGGCTGAGCATGCTGTAAATGGGTCATGCCAGGCAATAACGTCGTGGTGTGTTCACGAGCAATATCGACGACGGCGACCATAAGTTCTCTAATGAGAGCGACAATTTCACCATTTTTACGCAAAACGTAACGCCGAAAATCCAACGCTACTTGATCGTTCCTGCTGCGCGCGGTATGCAATTTTTTACCGGCATCCCCAATGATCGCAGTGAGACGTTTCTCAATCGCCATATGCAAATCTTCATCGCCTATTTTCCATTCGAATTGATCTGATTCTATCTCACTTAAAACCTGAAGCATCCCCTCTTTGATGGAGACAAATTCTTCAGCTGTCAGTATCCCCTGAGCACTGAGCATTTGCGCGTGTGCAATCGAACCTTCGATATCCTCACGATACAATTTTTGATCAAACATAATAGAGGCATTAAAGTGTTCTAATAATGACGAGGCATCCCGAGAAAATCGTCCGGACCACATTTTTTCCATGATCTCTCCGTATGGTATAAAAAGTTAAAGGATTCTAGCGGAATTTGGTTTAGAAAAAAGCATCATCCACACGGATGACCGCTGTAAGGAAAGAGGAAGGATCAGTTACACGCCGGAACGTTGCCGCTGTCTCTGGCGTACTCAACGAGAAAATCCTCAAGATGCCGCGAATCTTTAGTAAACTTACGGTCACTAAAATACTCCCACGACTCCTGCGCTTTTTTGGATTCCATATGAATATCTGCAAGTTTTTCACCTTTATTATCCATAATCTTTTCCCATGTTCGCATTTTTTTTGAAGCAGCCAACTCTTGTCCGCCACCGTGACACGGTTTACAATTTACAATGTACGCTTTTTGCCCTTTATAGGTCGCGGCATTCACCATCGGAACGGCCAATAAAAGAGAAACGGTAATCAATTGATTTAATTTAGTCATGAAGGTGCGATTCCTGTTATAAAAAATGTAAATTAATGGTACATCAGCAATTCTAATATATGGCTTAATCTGTTCCCTGCTATCTTTTAAAACATTCCCATGCAGTGAATTGGTTAAAGTTGATATTTTTGTTCTATACCGTCCTCTAAATCCCACAAAGAAAGAGATTTGAGCTTTGCGACAACGGAAGAGGTGCAATTAACGTCTCCCGGCCATTTTCGTTCAAAGCCATCATACTGATTTTTACGTGTTCCGTCTATTGAAACAATGGATCCATTGATAAAGATGTCCCGTCCAGCATCCATGTTATTCGCCACCCGCCACAACAACATGTAGGGATTATGGATATCGTTATTTTCGGCATCAACTACGATTACGATTCTCAAATAGGGCTGCAACGACGATAGCATCTCCGCCACGTTCGACAGTGCGCGCTTTTTGGTAACACTAATAACGGTTATCGGATTACTCGTGTGGCGCATGTATTGCGTAACGTCTTGCGCTTCACCCATAAACGGGCGAATCATACCAAGCAGCTCACTACTGTCAACCACTTTTGGTTTCTCTATACTGTATGAAGCGGTCAAATCAATCCCCAATTTTCCGCCTATCAATGCCTCGGGACTGGAGTGGTCCAAAGCATCCGTAATCCCCTCAGAGATAAAAATACACTTTGGCAAAAATCGATTAAGCGCATACGTTGCCAGTGCTTCATAGTTCGTTAATTTAGGCGCATCTTCCCCAAAGAAAAGAGCATGTTTTACAAAACTCATCTGCCCTGAACCCCAAAATAGATGCATAAACTGTCTGGCATGCCCTTTGTAAAGAGTACGCATTTTTGCCAAAACAAGGTTATGAAAAACCCCATTTTCAGGCATATGATAATCGATTAGGTCCGAAGCATTCGTTTGCAATAAAGGTAAGAAAACACGCTCGGTTGCCCATCCCATGTACTTGTCTTCCAATGGCGGTTTACCGACAACCGTTGCAAGGTAAAGGGGTTTTTTACGACTGGTAATGGCACTAACTTCGAGAGCCGGATAGTATTCCTCCAACGTATAGTAACCCGTATGATCTCCAAAAGGACCTTCCAGCATCATTTTCTCAGGATCAACCCATCCCTCGATGACAAAGTCAAGATCTTCCGGGACATACAGCGGAGTCGTAATCGATTGCACCAGTTTAACGGTCTCTTTTTTAATAAGACCATACAACAATAATTCATTCACACCGTACGGCAAGGGAGCAGTCGCGCACCATGTGTACAGAGGATCACCACCGATACCGATGGAAACGGGCATTTTTTTGCCCACACGTTGATACTGATCAAAAAAGTGTGAAGAGTCTTTATGAATTTGCCAGTGCATCCCCAGATGATTTTTATCATACACCTGCAAACGGTACATCCCTAAGTTTACGACTTCACCCTCTAAACTCTGCGTATAGACTTGACCCATCGTAATAAAAGGACCGCCGTCTTCTTCCCATGTGGTAAGAATTGGCAAATCGTATAAATTGACCTCCGCTCCTTGGAGGATAACCTCTTGACAAGCCCCTCGTGTTTTAAGTTTTTTAGGGAAGATGTCTTTCATGTTGAACAGATCACCCAACATTCCTACTTTTTCTTTGAAACTTTGCGGCGGCTTCATGTGCAACAGTTTCTCTATCTCTACTGCTACTCCTTCTACCTCCCGTCCAAATATAAACTCAGTACGCGCATACGAACCAAAAAGGTTCATCACCACAGGAGTGGTAAAATTTTTGTTATTTCGTGCATCAATAGGATGGGTAAAAAGCAGTGCTTTTCCCCCTCCTT
>JAUPLR010000002.1 GCA_030836825.1 Campylobacterota bacterium | reverse complement strand
GTTGCGCTTTGACCTCCCATAACAACATTTCGACCCAATGTCGTGGAACCGGCAAGCCCGGATTGGGATACAAGAATACAGTGTTCACCCACAACGCAGTTGTGACCAATCTGTATCAAATTATCAATCTTAGACCCTTTTTTGATAACAGTTGATCCAAACACAGCGCAATCAATCGTTGTATTCGCACCGATCTCAACATCATCCTCTATGATTACGTTTCCATTTTGATACAATTTAACGTGCTCACCTATTTTGGTATGCGCATACCCGAATCCGTCGCTTCCCACAACCGAGCCTGCGTGTATCATGACATTATTTCCAATGACACAATCGCGATAAACCGATACGTTGGGGTAGAGGATGACATTATCGCCAATCACGACATTTGTCCCGACATAAACACCGCTCATAATGGTGCATCCTGACCCGATTTTGGCACCATTTTCAATATGGGCAGTTGGGTAAACGGTAGACTCACTTCCTATAATCGGCTTTATGTCACTGCTTTGTAATGGCTTTGCAAAAGATTTTGAAAGTTTGGCCACCATCAAGTACGTCTCTTCACTGATGAGAGCGACAACCCCATCGGGCAACAGGTGCGCTTTAGCCGCAGGCAAAATTACGGCAGATGCGTTTGTGCCGGAGAGCTCTTTTTCGTATTTCGAGTCGGACAAAAAGGAAATTTCCCCTTTTTGTGCCTCTTTAAGCGTGTTAATCCCCGTAATCTCATATTCGTGAGTAGAGGTACATTCCAGTTGCAGGAATTTGGCAATCTCACCAATGGTCATGTTAGCGCTCCAGTGCCACAGAACCGCTGCGCACTATCTCTTTTGGATGGAAACGCTTAATCGCTTCTAAAAAATGTCCTACACGGTGAGGTTCATCCGCCACCATTACGATAAGCGTATCACTGCTGACATTGACAATTTTTCCATTATAAGCATGGGCCAAAGCTTCAACGTCACTGATCGATTCACCCAAAGGGATTTTGACCATAGCCATCTCTTTTTCAACCAAATCAGCATGCTCATACACTTTTAATACCGGTATCAACTTATGCAGCTGTTTGATAATTTGCTCAATAACCCGTACCGATCCCGCAGTGACGATGGTAATCCTTGAATATTTTGAATCAGGAATCGGGGCTACCGTGAGAGAATCAATATTGTACCCACGACCTGCAAATAAGCCAGAAATACGTGACAACACGCTTGCCTCATTTAAAACAATAACCGAAATAACGCGTCGAGCTTCTTCCATTATTTCTCCTTGTATTCTAACATCATATTAAAGAGCGACCCGCCTGCTGGCACCATCGGTAAAACATTTTCAAATCGATTGACCACGACATCGATGATAGCAACTACCTTTTTCTCCACCGCATCTTTGAGGGCAGCATCAAACTCTTCTTTGGTAGTTACACGGTAGCCAATACCGCCAAAACTCTCTGACAATTTGACAAAATCAGGCTGAAGAGAAAGATCCGTTGCGGAATGCCGTTTGTCATAGAACATGGTTTGCCATTGACGCACCATCCCTAAAAAATTATTATTCAAAATGACGTTAACAACAGGAAGATCATACTCTACTGCGGTCATTAACTCTTGGATATTCATCAAAATCGAGCCGTCGCCCGTAATATTGATACTCACGCGCTTGGGATCAGCACGCTTAACCCCCAATGCCGCCGGAAACCCAAAGCCCATGGTTCCTAATCCGCCGGAACTGATCCATTGACGAGGACGGCTGAACGGGTAAAACTGTGCCGTCCACATCTGATGCTGTCCAACGTCCGTGGAAATATTCGCATCCTCTCCCAGCAACTGCCCGATACGCTCAACAACCCACTGAGGTTTAATACGATCACCCTCTTCGCTGTATCCAAGCGGATGCAATTTATTGAAATTGGCAATGGTTTTATGCCATGCGTCATAACGCGTTGGGTCTATTTGCTCTTTTGCCAACGGTATCATCGTCTCCAGTACACTTTTAACGTCACCAACGATAGGAAAATGGGCATTCACGATCTTAGAAATGCTTGCAGGATCTATATCTACGTGGATAATTTGTGCATGTTTTGCAAATTCAGAGAGCTTTCCCGTTACGCGATCATCAAAACGCGCGCCCAAACCGATAATCAAATCGGTTTCGCTCATTGCCATATTCGCAGCGTACGAGCCGTGCATACCTAACATTGAAATCAAAAGTGGATCGGCATGGTGCAAGACTCCGCGAGCCATAAACGTCTCTACCGCCGGTATCTGCGTTATTTTTGAAAACTCTCGAACCAAATCAGCGGCATTGGCATTAACAATACCACCACCAAGATACAGCAAAGGGCGTTTTGCGGCGGCAATCGCCTCGATCGCTTTTTTGATCTGACGAACGTTGCCTTTTACCGTTGGTTTATAGGTCTCTATCTCCACGTCTTTGGAATAATCAAAATTGGCAATTTGTGCCGTCACGTCTTTTGGAATATCCACGTGGACGGGACCGGGGCGGCCTGATCGTGCCAAATAAAAAGCTTCTTTTAAAACACGGGCAAGATCAGAGGCATCGGTAACGAGATAGTTGTGTTTTGTACAGGGTCGGCTTATTCCAACCGCATCGATTTCTTGAAACGCGTCCGTTCCCACGAGAGACATCGGTACTTGTCCGCTGATAACAACCAAAGGAATTGAATCCATATACGCATCGGCAATACCGGTAATGGCATTGGTAAATCCAGGACCTGAAGTGATCATAGCAACGCCTACTTTGCCCGATACCTTTGAATAGCCCTCCGCGGCATGGACGGCCGCTTGTTCATGACGCACTAAAATGTGCTGAAATCCCTTTTGTTTGTAAATTTCATCATAGACGTTCATGATTGCACCGCCGGGATAACCGAATACTACTTCGACCTGTTCGGCGATAAGTGCTTCGATAACCATCTGCGCACCGCTAATTTGCATGTTGTCTCCTTTGTGTAAAAATAGTGCAATAGTACTTTAAAAAATTTGCCCATTATAGAGTAAACAAGCTATTAAATACGTTAAATAGGTAAGACGGCGCTGATGCGTGAAGAATAATCGGTCCTCATTAATGCACATAATAAAGAAAAAGTGTTAAAATCGAAAAAAGAAAAAGGAAACAATGATGAAATCGCTCACGATACTCGCCCTTACCGCCATTACGCTCCTAGGTGCTGATGGCTATAAAGTGTACAAAGACCACTGCATGAAGTGTCACACGGAAATGATGACAAAAGCGGAAGCGCTAAAATCTTTTACATCCCTCAAGGCACCGCCGATGATCGAAGTATCCAATAAACTTAAAGACAACATCCGCACCATGGATGAAGACGAAGATGTCAAACGTCGAGTCGTCATTGCCTTTGTAAAGGACTACATTGACAATCCAAGCGTTCAGTACAGCATGTGTGAATCGATGGCGATAGAAAGATTTGGAATCATGCCCTCCCTAAAAGGAAAGCTAAACGAAGCACAAAAACAAGCCGTAGCCGAATGGATATACGACCGCTACAAAGGCAAAACATTTTAATCTCTCACAGGAGAGATTACGTAAGCGGCAGTTCGACTTCTTTGATCATATCTTCGAGATAATTATACATCATAACGCTGTTTTCTTCCATTTTTATAAAGTTTGCAATAATTTCTTTGTGATTTTCTATCACCCTGTCTGATGGATGAACGTACGCCAAAATAAGATTAACAAGGCGATGGATCTCTGCGTGCGGTGTGTCTACTTTTGAATAGGCATTGGTTTTGCTAAATTTTTCTTTAG
>JAUPLR010000019.1 GCA_030836825.1 Campylobacterota bacterium | reverse complement strand
TATCATTGGGTGTGTAATTATGATCTTTTCCTTCGTTTACGCAGGGATTGCTATATTGGGTATTTCGCATTCCCAATTGGTTGGCTCTAATTTTCATCATTTTCACTTAATTCTCTTCATCGCCCCCTACGGCAATCGCAATCGCTTTTGCCGCATCGTTATCCGATTTGATCATTGCCGCTTTTACCAAATCACTCATCAAAACAATATCACCACGCTTATACCCCGCGATGGTCGGCTTCACTTGGGTCATTTCTCTGGTGATCGTTACCGCCTGCCCCATCTTGCCGCTTTGGATCGCCAAAACTGCCGTCATCACCTTGGTTAAACTCGCAGGACTGACTTGTTTTTCGGCATCTTTTGCATACAAAATTTGTTTTGATTTTAAATCTTTTACGACCAATGCTCCTACTTTAAACTCATCGAGTTCGTGCTTGTCAATGCTTCCAAATGCTGTAATTGTGAGGGCCAGACATATCCCTATAGTTTTTAATAATTTCATAATGGTTTCCTGCAATCTCGTTCAATACACCCAGTAAGCAATGCTTGGTCCAATTTTGGCATTGCGTGCTGCATTAAAATGTCTGAAATTTGATCCGCTTATGTTACAATAACTCATGAAAAGCTTATCTCCTGCTGCTCTTACGATTGTTGAGGATGCCTCACATCTCATTCTCCGGTGCAGCGGAGCGTGGACGTTGCAGACGCTGGCAGCTGTTGCCGCGACCTTGGAATCTTTAACCCCTCATAAGCCTTTGAAGTGGGACATCGCAGATGTCATTGAGTTCGACTCCTCTGGGGTCGCTCTTTGGAATCTGTACTCACGAAAATTTTCCCATCAGGGATTTGCTTCTGAGATTATCGGAGGCCGCGAAGAGCATCTACGCCTGTATGGGCTCCTCTATCCTCACCCCAGCGAAGACACGCCCCCTCCTGATCACCGTAATTGGCTCTATCGTTTAGGTCGCGAAACGTACCGTTGGGTCCAAGGCTTTGATCGCTTTTTAAATTTTTTAGGGGAGGCATTTATCGTATTGATAAACAGTTTACGGCACCCCGGCAGTATTCGTTATCGCGCGATTGGTTCCCATATAATCACCGCAGGATTTGACGCGCTGCCCATAATCGCAATCAGTTCCTTTCTTATAGGCGTTGTCGTAGCCTTTCAAAGCATCGTTCAACTCCAAAAATTTGGAGCGGATGTTCTCATCGTTGACATGATCGGAATCTCTCTTACGCGCGAACTCGCGCCCCTCATCACCGCGATTGTAATCGCGGGACGCAGCGCCTCGGCCTTTACCGCCCAAATTGGTGCGATGAAGATGAATCAAGAGATTGATGCGATGAAGACCATGGGATTTCATCCCTACCTCTTTTTGGTTTGGCCGCGCGTGATTGCCTTGATGATGGTCATGCCCTTGCTCATCTTTTTCGCCGATATTGTCGGTATATTTGGAGGGATGGTCATTGCAAGCACCCAATCGCATCTCTCCTATACTGAATTCATCAACCGACTTCAAGGGGCTTTGCCCATTCGGCACTTTATCATCGGAATTGCCAAAGGACCCTTTTTCGCGCTTTTGATTGCACTGGCAGGGACCTATCGTGGATTTCAAGTCTCTCTTAATACTGAGAGCATCGGCTTATTCACGACCAAAAGTGTTGTCAATGCCATTTTTCTCGTAATCGCCTGCGACGCCTTGTTTTCGGTTCTCTTAACGGAGCTCAAATTATGAAGCCAATCGTTATCGAAGCACGCAACATTGTCACACGTTTGGGAGAAAACCTCATTCATGATTCCATTAGCTGTACCATTCGTGAAAATGAAATTTATGCCTTGCTTGGGGGCAGCGGTTCTGGAAAATCGACGTTCTTGCGGGAGATGATTATGCTTGAAACTCCACAAAGCGGCTCAATCCATATTTTTGGCAAAGACATCGCGGATCTCTCACTCACAGAGGCACAAGAATTGCGTAAACAATGGGGGGTACTGTTCCAATCCGGGGCCCTTTACTCCTCGCTTACCGTAGGGGAGAATATCACCTTGCTTTACAAAGAATACACCGATCTGCCTCCAGCCCTCATCCATGAACTTGTCAAACTCAAAATCGATTTGGTGGGCCTACCCACGCACGCCATTCATCTCTATCCAAGCCAGCTAAGCGGAGGAATGATCAAACGTGCCGCACTCGCTCGCGCCCTTGCCCTTGACCCAAAATTGCTCTTTTTGGATGAGCCTACCTCCGGCCTTGATCCTCTGAGTTCTCGACAATTTGATGCACTCATACAACAACTGCGTGATCTTTTGGGGCTCACCGTGGTGATGGTTACGCATGATTTGGATACCATACACCATACAGTGGATCGTTTTGCCTTATTGGGTGAGAAAAGGGTGATTGCGCAAGGAACACTCAAAGAAGTGCTTGCCATTAATCACCCGATTGTTGATTATTTTTTTCAAAAGGAGTCCCATGGAATCCAAGGTTAATTACACGCTCGTCGGAGCCTTTGTCTTACTCATTTCCAGCGCCCTTATCGCGTTTGCCTTCTGGCTTGGCAAATACAATGACGGTGCGAATGCCTATGTCCGTTACAAAGTGTATCTCACCGAGTCTGTCGCAGGGTTAGCACCCGAAGCCGCCGTTAAATTTAACGGCGTTGACGTCGGAAAAGTTGAATCTATCCGTATAAATCCGCAAAATAGCGAAGAGATTGAACTCACCCTTAAAATTAAAAAGAAGACCCCTATTCGAACCGATTCAACGGCAATGCTCAAGTTTTTCGGTATTACAGGACTCGCATTTATCGAAATCAAGGGTGGCTCAAGGATGACTCCCTTAATCACGAATTCAGACGACGCCATAGCCGTTATTCCTACAGCTCCATCGCTTATAAAACGCCTTGACGAAACACTTAGTGCCGTCGTAACCAAGCTCTCGGATACCCTCGATCATACCAACGCCGTTATGAGCAAACAAAATACTAAAAACTTTTCGCAAACGCTGGAGAACCTAAAAATATTAACCCATCGAATCAATGGGTATCAAAATGAAATTGATACATTGCTCAAAAATTCGATTCAGACAGAAGCAAACATCGATCAAGCGATGATCAAAGTAAGCGCCTCAGCCGATAGCGTCAAAGGCTCCATGGATACGTTTAAAGTGACCATGAGTGACAAACTCTCCCCTACCATGAAATCATGGGAAGAAACCTCCAAAAAGAGTAACGCACTCATTGAAAAAATCGAAACCTCCATGAATCGGGGGGATTATGATCTTCAGTCCATTGCTTCGGGCTCAACCGCTGAACTCAACGAGCTATTAGCACAATCGCGTGTACTGCAAAACGAGATGGAGCTCACCCTGAAATCCTTACGGGAAAGTCCCTCTGATATTCTGTTCAAACAATCAAAACCTAATCTTGGACCAGGAGAATAGCCATGAAACAAAGTGCTTTATTTATCACCATTATCTCCCTGCTCACAGGGTGTTCTGTCATCCGTCCCGCAACCTATGAATATACCATTCTCCCCTCCTACACGCCCATGAGTGAAGTCACCAACAGCATCAAAGCAACGCTCAAACTTTCGTCCACTCGTAGTATTGCCTCTCTGGCATCAACGCAATTGTATTATCTCAAAGAGACCTCGAATATCGACGCCTATTTGTACAGCAGATGGTCAGATACCCCTTCGAGCATGATCGATCGTTGTGTGTATTCTTCCCTGCAAAATGAACACCTCTTTGAATCACTTATCCCCTCAACTTCCAGCGCAACAGCGGATTTAATTTTAGAATCAGACCTCAATGCCTTTTACCATCGTTTTCATAACGACGCAAGCAGTG
>JAUPLR010000018.1 GCA_030836825.1 Campylobacterota bacterium | reverse complement strand
AAGAGTGCGTATTGTCTTTCGAATCATGGAAGAGGTTATTGTTGTCGTAGTTATCGCTATTGCTTAGAGAGACGATATGAGCGTGTATTATGAAAATACCGTATATGCTCTAATTTTCTAACAATATACAAAACAGGGAGTTTCTTCACGCGCAAAACTCTCTAATTTACACAAAATTCTTAAATCAAGTCATACTTCTGTCACACTTGTCACACCACAATTCTTTTTATTATGCTAGTAAAAAATATGTTATAATATCCGTACATAATCCGTACAGGAGTTAACCATGCAAGCAATGTCTTTTTACAATGGAATGTTAGACAATACTAAAGATGCTCGATTTGAGGCGAAGTTAAATTCTAAACTCAAAGATTTCATCCAATTGGCAGCAGGACTGCAGGGGTGTGATCTAACCGCATTTATACTTTCAGCAGCAGCAGAGAAAGCAAGAGCTGTTGTATCTGAAGCAGAGATGATTACACTCAATGAAAAAGATCACAAGAGATTCATGGAAATTTTAATGAATCCTCCGAAAGCCACTACTCAATTGAAAGAATTGATGACTATGGAGAGTTTGAATGAGCGTTAATACGATCGTATTAGAACGCTTTGATATTACAAAAAGCTACAATGGGATCAAGAAATTTGATTGTGGTCATGAGATGATCAACAGATTTGCGACTCATTCCCTAAAGCAAAATGTCAAAAATAGCATGTGCCAAGCTTATGTAATATTGGATACTTCACAGGATGATAAATTTATTGGTTATTACAATATCATGGCCTTTTCGATAGCAAAAGAAGAATTCAATACTTCACCAAGCGGTTCAACAAAGCAGATTCCTGTTTTACGGTTGGTAATGCTTGGTGTTGATCTCTCTTATGCAGGACAAGGACTTGGCAGCAAACTATTAAAGCATAGTCTCGAATTAACTCTCAAGCTATCATCTGAAGCTGGGATTGCAGGACTTTATTTAGATGCTGAAGATGGTAAACACGATTTTTATCGTCGCAGGGGATTTGTAGGTATTAAAGAACCTGACTCGTCAACTAACATTCTTCCTATGTTTATTGGCGTTGGCACCATTGCTGATGCAAAACAATGAGATAGCAAACTTTTGTGCTGTTCGTTTATTTTTGGTTTTAAGTGACTGACGTACTTCGGTAATACCAAACTGAAGTGAAAAAGTAGAGGAGGTACGCATACGAAAATAATAGCTGTGATTGCGTTGATAGAGATACATGGAAAACGTCCTTGTGGCACATTTTTCGTGAATCGTGTGGCACAAAATCAAAAAGTTAGAAAATGGATTCCGTATTTTAGGGGGTTACTGAAGATTTGGTGGACCCTATCGGGTTCGAACCGACGACCTCGTCGCTGCCAGCGACGCGCTCTCCCAGCTGAGCTAAGGGCCCAAAAAGAGTCTCTTTTTGGAAAGAATAGGGAATTATACGCAGTGTGTTCTTAATTTACGGTTCAAGTGAACAAAATTTAAAGTTTTAAAATCGCTATGCCGATATAGAGTGAATATTCCCGCGTGTATTTGGCGGAAAAAGGGTTGGTTGTGATTAAAAAAATAGTTTTACTGGCGGCGATGGGTACATTGGGGCTTCTTTGGGGCTCGGGTGATGTGACGGTTCAGGTGATTAGTGCGGTTAAAGAGAAATCCATTACGCCTGATTTTGATAAGAAATTGGAAAAAAGCGGTTTGGCGATTCATAAGGTTGTCGAAGGCGGTCGGTACATTGTTACTTTGGGAAGGTATAAAGATGAAAAGTCTGCTCAAAAAGCATTGAAAAAAGCGCGTGCCGTAGTATGCGCAGGGGCCTTTGTCCGTCCGGTAAAAAGAGATCAAGCGGCGGTGGCGTCACACGATGCGAAAAACGTAAAACCTACGGAGATTAAAAAAGCGACGACGGCTGTGGTTGCCAATGAGGCAGCAAAGCCTGTAGTCAAAGAGGTTGTAGCGACTGCCGTGCCTAAGAATGAGCACGTGGTTGTTGTAGAAGTTAAGCCGGTCGTGGTTGAGGTTAAAAATCCATCTGCATCAGCGGTCTCTTCTGCCCAGAAAAAAGAAGCGTATCAAAATGAAATCGGAGAGGCAATCAGTTTCTATAAAAATTCGCCGTATCACCGATTTGAACCGGTGATGCTGCAGCATTAATCCAGCTTTTTATCAAGTGCGCTGTAGAGGCAATCGAGGTCAATACGGTGCATTTTTTTCGCTTGCGCGTGGAGTGATTCAAAGAGCTCTTCGCTGTTTTCGCCATTAGCAGGGTAGCACACTGCACTGGAGGCGATTTGGGCACCAAGCCCCTCCTCTACCATCCGTTTTACAATATCTGCGCCATAACGGTCCGTATAGGGCATGACGAAAAAGTAGTAATCTTTGTAACGGACGATTGAGTCCGACGTTCTGAAAAATGTGGGAAGCTTTGTGTCGATTGTTTCTTGGGACACTCCAGTGAAATCGCAAAAAAGAATTGTGAAACTCTCCGAACGGTTTTCATCGAGTCGATACGCCATGCCGATGTTGAGATCAATCAACGCCGCAAAATTGTAAAATGAAAAAGATATACCCGCCATACTCACTCCTTTAATTGCATTACGGTTAGTATAACGTGAATTTTTTAAAAACTAATTACATCGGCAAAGGAAAAAAATACGCCAATCCGTAATAGATACTGTATAAGCCATAAACGAGGACCGCCAATGCCGCGATACGGTTCATGGTGCTTCGAAAAGCAATCTCACGCATAAAATTGATTGATTGTCCCAGTGCCAGCAGTGTGGGAACCGTGGCGAGTCCAAAGACAGCCATAACGGCGCCACCTGTGATCGGTGACGCGGTGGCCGCCGCTTTGGCCGCGAAGAAAAAAACAAATCCGCAGGGAAAAAATCCGTTCATCATCCCCAAGGCAAAAAAACTGCGTAAGCTCTTGCTGCGTATCAGGCGTGAAAAGAGGAGCTTAAAAAGAGGCATACTCGAAAAAGATTTCTCCAGCGAGTGGATGAGGGAGGAAACTCCAAGCATCCCCAAGGCTGTGATAATCATCAGTGCTCCTGCCAGCAAAAACAGCGTGCCGTGAAGTTCCGGTGTTATAAGAAAAAGCGAACCCAGCGTTCCGAAAAAAATACCCAAGAGCGCATAGGAGCTAACGCGGCCAAGATTGTAGGCGCCGTGGCGGATGAGTTGAGCGGTACGGCTCACAGAAGCATCGATTTTGGTAGAGCTGTAGGCGAAGATAAAACCGCCGCACATACCGATACAGTGACCGAAACTCCCCGCAAACGCAATCGTGACGATCGCCCACCATTCTATCGAACTCATAATGCCCCTTAACACTTCTGTAACAAAGATATGTAACAATAGCACGAAATGATTTAAAGGACCCGTCAGTGAAAAATATTTTGTTTGCCATAATCGCCATGGCTACGGTTGCCGGCGCGGATGAGTTGGTCAATCTCAAAATCAACGGGATGACGTGCGCGATGTGTATCGGCAATATCAAGGATTCTATTGAAAAAGTAAAAGGGGTTGAGGATACGACGGTTTATCTCAAAGAAGGGCGCGCGCAGGTAAAAGCGCAAAAGAGCGCAAAGCCTGAAGCCATGTGCGACGCGGTTAAAAAACTGGGTTACGGCTGTACGGTCGTTAAATAATTCCGTTTATATGAAATACTTTTGAGCGTCGTTGCGGCTGAGGTCGCAAATGCTCATAATGGTTTGGGTTCCAAATTCCAGCGCTTGTTCTCCCTCGAAATTAGGCTTGCAATACGCCAGCACCAGTTTCGCCGCCAATGTTTTGTCTGCTTCGCTTGCATTGAGTGAAATCAAACAATGTGGTCCAAATAACTCTGTATTGATGTGCATAAATTTCGGATTTTCGATTGCTTCGAGCTTGGTGTTTTCTTCTTCGGTGCGTCCGATGATAAGCTTGGCACCCTCGGGAAGGCGCAATTGGCGACCGTATTTGAGTGTTGGAATATCGGCTTTGATGAAGGCATCATCGTGCGCCAAAACGTCGCGAATTTTACGAGAAAAGTGCTCATCCGTCAGTAAACACCCTCCCCCCGGTCGCTCAAAATCAACAATCCCAAACGCTTCGACAAGCTCCATTTGGCGATCGCGGGTACGCCCTACGATGGCTTCGAGTTTTTCACGATCTACCCAGCCGTTGATTTCAGGGATGGTAGGTTCGAGCAGTTTGGCGCTCATCGGGCGCAGCAATAACCCCTCGCAATCGCTCATTTGGAGTACTTTTTGCAAGGATTCGCCATTTTGGCTCATGGGGCGCTGACCCAATACCTCACCGCTGATAAGAAAATCCGCCCCTTCTTCGACCATAAGGCGCTTGGCAACTTCAAACATTTTGGCGTGGCAATCGATGCACGGATTGAAGTGTTTACCGTAGCCGTGCTTGGGCGTGAAGAGAACTTTTTCCAAATATTCGTCTTGAATATCGACGATACGCAGTTTCGCACCCACTTGATCACACATGTTTTGCATGTGCTCACGGCGGTCTTTGACCGAACCAAATCCGGTACTGATGTTGCAGGCGACGACTTCGATGCCTTGATTGATGATGAGCTTCATGGCAAGAGTTGAATCAAGACCGCCGCTGAATAAAGCAATAGCTTTCATGGATTTCCTTCTAAGTGAGCGGTACGAGTTCGCCTCGTTTGAGCCGCGTTATTTTTTCACGCATTTGACGTATTGCGTACGATTTCTGATCGAATGATAGCGAATTTTCGCTGGCGAGTTTTTTGAGTTCACGGTTGTAATGGGCGCTTAAGAAGGTCATAAGCTCCGCTCTTAACCCATCATCTCCCGAAAATGCGTGAATCCGATCGTCCATCATGATCGCCATAAGCTGCGGATTATCGGCGGCATTTGCGATAGCGGCGGTAAATTCGTTTCCATGGTACTGCAACAGTGAGGCATCTAAAAAGTCCAGCAGTCCATCGGTGATTTGCGGGCGTTCCAGAATCGTTTTAATCAAACTCAGTTCCCACATGTCATGATGGGAGAGTTGCGGGCTTTGGAGTGCGGTTTTGGTGGATGAAGTGTTGGCAAGACGTATGAGTGAGGGAGAGATTCCAAGCTGTGATGCGATGAACGGACGGTACTCCTCCTGCATCAGAGGGGAGAGGGTTTTGATGTAGCCCAAGCACTCATTGAGGGCATTTTCTTTGACTCTGGGATCACGCAGGTCGTATGCGGCACACGTTTCACTGATGACAAATTCGATAAACGTGATGGGACGGTGCAGCAGGGCATTAAGTTCCGCGATCAGCCCCTCTTTGATCATATCGGCGGGATCTTTGCCCCCATCGAAGAGGATAACGCCCCCCTCAAATCCTCCCATACTCAGCAACTTAGAGGCTTTGAGCGCGGCGGCACGACCTGCTTTGTCTCCATCGTAGGCTACGAGGACACGCGGTTCCCCCTTGCGCAGCAGCGGAAGATGCTCTGCAGTGAGTGCCGTCCCTAGCGTTGCGACGCTTTGGGTGAAACCTGCTTGATGCAACATCACAACATCGAGATACCCCTCGGTGACGATGATCTCTTTGTGTTTGTAGATTGCCTCACGCGCGAGAGGGTACGCGTATAAGAGGCGTGATTTGTTAAAAATGGCGCTTTGGGAGGAGTTGACGTATTTGGCTTGATGCCCCGTGATGGTACGTCCTCCAAAACCGACAATGGAGCCGTTAGGGGCATGGATGGGAAACGTGATACGCTCGATGAAGCGGGCAAATTCGCGACCGCCGTCACTGCCGATCGCCCCTTGCTCGACCGATTCTTTGATCGTATAACGATGCTGTTTTAAAAACTCCAATGTTTGGGCCGATGCGGGGGCATAGCCGATACCAAAGCGCTCGATACTGGAGGCAAAAATACCCCGATCGGCAAGGTAGCTTTTGGCGCTTGGGTATTCGTCGAGGAGTTTTTGATACCAGCCGCTGAGTTGATCGAGGAGATTGGAACGCTCATGGCGCTCATTGTTCTGGGTATATTGGAGCGAATAATTGACGGAGGAGGCTAGTTTTTCGATGGCTTCGGGGTAGTTGAGTTTCTCGTATTCCATCACAAAGCTAATCGAATCACCTCCGACACCGCATCCAAAACAATGGTATTTTTGACGTGAGGGATTAACGGTAAAGCTGGGGGATTTTTCATCGTGAAACGGGCAAGGGGCTTTGAAATTCGCGCCCGCGCGTTTGAGCTCGATGTACGAGCCCACAACATCGACAATGTCAAGACGGGCTTTGAGCCCTTCGATCGAATCGGTGGTTATCATAACCGTGATTTTAGCGCAATGTCACTAAAGCTGTGGTATGATTGCGGTTCGAAAATTTTAAATAGAAAGTGGGTGATTGTAGATGCCTGGAATTATCTTACGCCAAGATGATAATTTTGATGCTGCATACCGTCGTTTCAAGAAGCAAACCGATCGTAATCTGGTTGTTACTGAAGCTCGTGCTCGTCGTAACCACGTTACAGAGACCGAAAAACGCAAACAGTTCAAAATCAGCGCTCGCAAGAAGATGTTAAAACGTCTCTATATGATGCGACGTTACGAATCTCGCCTGTAATTTCAAGCGCTCACGCGCTTGGGTTACCCCTTTAATCTCCTTCCCTCAATTTTTCACACGTAACAAATCCCTTACCATCCCTATGCTACAATTACGGCAACTAAATTTTACGCAAGGCTATGTTTATGCTCTTTGGCGCACCCCTTAAAAGCAATTCCAAAAAGATCATGTTGTTGGGTTCTGGCGAACTCGGTAAAGAAATTGCTATTGAAGCACAACGTTTGGGAATCGAAGTCGTTGCGGTGGACCGTTATGAACATGCTCCGGCGCACCTTGTGAGTAATCGCTCGTATGTGGTCAATATGCAAGATCAGGAGGCCGTTTTAGAGATCATCCGTCTTGAAAAGCCCGATTATATTTTACCGGAGATCGAAGCGATCAGTATTGGTGCATTGTTCGCGGCAGAAGCGGAAGGATTTTGCGTTATTCCTAATGCCGAAGCGGTCAACAAGACCATGAACCGTAAAAATATTCGCCGTTTTGCTGCCGAAGAGTTGGAAATTAAAACGGGCCGTTATCATTTTGTGAGCACGTATGAAGATATGTGTGCGGCTGCGGAAGATGTAGGGTTCCCCTGTGTTATTAAACCCGTTATGAGTTCATCGGGGCATGGGCAGAGTGTTGCCGCAACCCCTTTTGATTTGGAACACTCATGGGAAATCGCCAAAGAAGCACGCGGTGATGCGAGCGAACTGATCGTTGAGGAGTTTATCCGATTCGATTATGAGATTACTTTGTTGACGGTACGCAATGGCAAAGAGACGGTATTTTGTGAGCCGATCGGACACCTCCAAAAAGACGGTGATTATATTTATAGCTGGCAGCCGATGCCGATGCCCAAAAAAGTATTGAAGCGTGCAAAAGCGATGGCGCAATCGATTACCGATGGTTTAGGCGGGCGCGGATTGTTTGGGGTTGAACTGTTTATCAAAGACGATGAGGTCTATTTTAGCGAAGTGAGTCCTCGCCCGCATGACACGGGGATGGTGACCTTGATCACGCAAAGCCAAAGTGAATTTGCCCTGCACGTACGGGCGGTATTGGGTCTTCCGTTGGGCTTTACGTTTTACGGTGAGGGTGTGAGCGCGGCGTTCAAATCCACAACTGAATCGACTATGCCGGTGCTTGATGTCGATAATTCCCTCTTTAGCGCTAACAGTTTTGTTCGTGTGTTTGGCAAGCCTGAGTCACATATCGGACGACGTATGGCCGTTATTTTGGTGTTAGACAAAGTGAAAAAAGCGCTCAAGCAAGCAGAGAAAATGATCAAGAAAGTTAAAGACGATAGCTCTAACTAAAAGATGCCGAGGGCATGTTTTAGTGAGCAAAATAACATAAAATAGGAGTATTATGAACATTGTCCTATTAGACACGCTCACTTACGGCGATACCTCTTTAGCAGGCTTTGATACGCTAGGAAACGTTAGCGCGTATGCGATGACGTCAGCAGATGAAATCGATCAGCGAGTTGGTGATGCCGATGTTATCGTTACCAATAAGGTTGTGATTAGTGATGCGGTAATGCAAGCAGCGCCGAAACTCAAGCTCATTTGTGTCGCTGCGACAGGGATGAACAACATCGATCATGAAGCAGCGGTTCGTCGTGGTATTACCGTCAAAAATGTGTCGGGTTATTCGACCGATGCCGTGGTACAACATACGTTTTCGATGCTTTTTTATCTCATGGGGCGTTCACGCTATTATGATGAGTACGTCAAAAGCGGTCAATGGCAAAAAGAGGCAGTATTCACCCATATCGGTCCCTCGTTTAGCGAATTGCGTGGGAAAACATGGGGGATTATCGGTTTGGGCGAGATTGGGCGCAGTGTTGCTGCCATTGCCAAAGCGTTTGGTGCCACAGTGATATACTATTCAACCTCGGGCAAAAATGAGAACAGCGCATTTGAAAAAACGACGTTGAGCCGTTTGATTGAAAATAGCGATGTTATTTCGATTCATGCACCTCTCAATGCCTCTACCGAAAACTTGATCTCTCATTCGGAACTGTTACAGATGAAAGACGGTGCGGTATTGCTCAATCTCGGTCGTGGCGGGATTGTGGATGAGGATGCCCTCTCGGTG
Organism: Campylobacterota bacterium; assembly: GCA_030836825.1. Lineage (GTDB taxonomy): Bacteria > Campylobacterota > Campylobacteria > Campylobacterales > Sulfurimonadaceae > Sulfuricurvum. Next base: position 846 of record JAUPLR010000018.1, on the reverse strand, counting down.
ATCATCGATGTAAAACCGATCTACGTTGGATTGGATGTTTTGGTCAAAGAGCCGATGAGTACGCCTCATCCACTTTTAGCAATCAAACATCATGAGCGTCTTTACATCACGCCGCACATCGCATGGACATCACGTGAAGCCAGAGAGCGGCTCATTGCCGCTACGGTGGAAAATATTAAAATGTTTTCAGAATCAACGGTAAAATAAACGCGATTCCCAAAAAGAGTACGGAGGTAATAAACACCTGTATCGTGACGATGCGGGGTGAGCAGTTGTACAGCGATGCCAGATTGACATTGGCCACGGCAAGCGGAACCATTAACTCCAAAAATATCATCCCTTTGACGGAACTTTCCATCACGATTTGTCCTAAAACAATCCACGCAAGCGCGGGGATGAGGATAAACTTTGTGCCGCTGATCCACAGTGTAAGCCGTTTATTGATCTCTTTAAACTTTATACCGTACAGATAAATCCCAAACAATACCAGCTGCATTGTCATGGAAGCATACGCTCCCATCATGAGGGTTTTATCCACAGCAACGCTAGGGTGATAGCCACTGAGGTTAAGGGAAATTGCCACCATGGCTGCCCAAAGAACGGGAAGTCTGAGGATATTCATCAGAGAATCGCGTAGGCTAAACTCACCGCGCGAATAATAGAAAACGCCGAGGGTATAGACGACAAAAACGTTAACGAGGTTGATAAGGGTCAAATAAGGGACACTTTGTTCGCCAAACAGCGCAATGCCCAAAGGGATACCGAGATTTCCCGTGTTGCCGATGAGTGCCGCGACGGTGGCGATGGAGCGCTCTTTGGTATCACGAAACAGCAGTTTTGCAAGCG
>JAUPLR010000017.1 GCA_030836825.1 Campylobacterota bacterium | reverse complement strand
TTTTTACACCACTCCAAAGCTATTTTGGTTTTCCCACACCCCGCAGGTCCTTTAAGAACACCAACTTCAACTTCACTATCTGCCAATTCTTCGGCGGCTTTTGCTTGATGTTTGTTTCTTTCACTTTCACCATAACGTTCTACAAAACCGACCAAACAATCATTTATTGCCGAACCAAGCCCTCGTTCTTTATGAAAAGCTGTGTCCAAAAGCTCTTCAAGAGTACGAGAAACAATCGCTTCATTAAGCGATTCACCGCTTAAACGTGAAACTAACCGATCCGCTGTAATCAAAGCTGATCTTGCTACATCATTTTTTGCATTTTTTGTAATGTAGCTATTGTACTTCTCAAGTGAATCTCTGCCCGTGTAATGTTTGTATATTGGTAGTCCTACACCATCCAAAGTATCTTCAATCGTATGAAATTTCGGAAACTCGATTTGTGCTAGTTCCTCTTCCGAATCAAAATACTCACTAGCAATTTCGGCAATCGACGCTTGAATCGCATTGATAGTGGCAGTGTAAAGAGCATATTCTTTTTCAAAATCAGTCAATTTTTCAAAAGCATTAACCATGTTGGCAAATTCCTGTTTGCGCAACGGTTTGGCATGATGCCAGTAGATTATATGTTTGACTCTTTCATAAGCATCACTATTGAGTTGACTTTGCTGGAAAAACAGATGGAAAAAAAGCAAAGAGATTTCATTATGCCTTGGATATTGTTGCCAACTAAATGAACCACTTTTGTTGTCCATATGCACACCGTCATCTTCCGATTCAATACTGCTTTTTTTCAACTTTTTCTGCAACCATTCCTGAAAGCTTTTATCGATCTTGCCGATGTCATGCCATAATCCTGCGATGTAACCTGATTTTACTAAATTCGCATCATCAGGAATTAATCTTTCAATAATTTTAGAGGCTATAAATCCTACAGCAAAAAGGTGTTGATCGAGCCTTTGACCGTTTGTATTGGCATACATTTTTTTTAATTCCACTTCATACTCTCCTATAAATACATTTGATTCCGTATAATGCACCGGCACAACCCCTCTATCATTAAACTTATCTCTATTTCCCACCACCCAGATCAATTCGCTGCGGCTTCGGCTGCGGATCCAGTGGCAGCTGACGGCGGTGCTTTTGGAGGCGGTTTTTCGCAGCAGTTTTCTGACGGCGTCAAGCCCCTCTTGGGTGATGATGGTCTGCCAGGTGTTGTCGCCGATGCGGTCGGCGAAGCTGTCGAGTACGCGTCTTGTTTTTTTCAGGGCATTTTTCTCGCATTGCGATACGAACGTAACCATCATCGGGCGCTCTTCTCGGCGTCCTGATGCTGCAAAGCGATCTCTTTGACCTGCTCGAACATGAACTCCAGCGCCCCGTGTTCAACAAAGGTTTGCAGGCACTGCGACCTAAATCCTTTTTCGTCCATTCTCTCTTTAGCCGCGATAAACGCCCATGGCAACACCAAGGCATCTTTTACCAAATCCGCAACATCGAAAACAAGAGCCCCTCGTCGCGTTTTACCGTGCATCACCGCGAAACCGTGCGGAATACCCAATACCCACAACGTCGTAGCAGCAAGACCATATGCTAGATAATTACCGTGATTGAGAAATTCATTAGCAAGACCGACAGAAGTATGCTCGCGGACGAAACCCGACTGCCCCGTGACCTGCGCGGCATATTTATAGAGCTTTTTCGTAAGCTCCGCTTCGATTTGCAAGAGCTTCCCCACACTTGGCGCCTCTTCGATCGCTTGTTGTGCATGATCGAGCATCTCCTCCACCGTAGGGTCGCTTATGTTAAACCCTTCCATCTTTAGTTCACGATCTTTAGACCATACTTTTTTTATAAAGCCGATACGCGTTTTTTGAAAAACTTTTGCGGCATCGAGGCGCTTGGCGTCATCAAACCAAAAGCGCATCCATCCTTGAATGTACTCGGTAGGACGATATTCACTCTGGGGAGTAAGCCATTCAATCTCATTTGCCATCAAAAGCGGAGTTGCGCCATTTCCGCAAAAGCCCACAAGAACACCTGCTTGTGCCAGCATCCGCATCGCCGCCTGGGTAATTGACGTCCCAGTTCCCAGTAGAAGACAGGTTGTGTTGGCAATTGGGATATTCCAATATTGCAGTTCCTTACTCGCCTCACTCAGATAAAGGACTCTGCCATCCTTTTGCATCACGCGGCATTTTTCCAAATAATAGATATTGGCCCTTTTCGAGTGCAAAATGACTTTTAAGTCAGTAAGCTGTTCCAATCTCCCCCACCTCCAATACACTATAAAAGATATACTATAATATTATTTCAATTTTTCTATCTCTTCAAAACAGTATATCACATCTGATAAGACAATCATATGTCAACCACCCTGCATCTTTTGATCTTCGTGTCGATAAATTTCAAGATCTTTCTTTAATTCTTCCCATAGCCACTTTGGCTCTAAAATGTGAACTCTGGGCAGCCAGTACTTGATCTGGGGAAGTATCTCGAGTTTGTGGGTGATCGTACAATATACTT
>JAUPLR010000016.1 GCA_030836825.1 Campylobacterota bacterium | reverse complement strand
GACGCAAAGTGAGCCGTTTAGGACAGGATTTTATCATCATCTGCGGTTACAACAATGCCAGTAAGCTGCTAATAGATCAGCTCAACCGCGACAACTTATATCGTATTGTCGTTATCGATAAAAATCCGGAAAAAATTGAGCAGCTGGATATTGAGCTGTATATGCCGACCATCCCCTCCATTGCTGCCGATGCATCGATGACCAGCGTTCTAAAATCCTCAGGGATTCAATCCCATAACTGCAAATTTATCGTGACTCTCTTCGATGATGACCAACTCAATTTAAAAGTAGCGGTACGTGCACATATTTTAAATGAAAATCCGAATATCATCTCCCGTTCAAGCATGCGACATGGAAGTGAAAATTTACTTAATATCGGTGTTGACCACGTTATTGACATATTTGATATTATTGCCAAACGTATCGATTTTGCACTTCGTTCTCCTTACCTCTTTAATCTTTTGTATTGGGTTCATGGAGGGAATCTTCATGTCAGCAAAAGCGATATTCTCCCTACCGGAAAATACATTGTTTGCTCTAAAGGCCGCTTTGGCAAGACGCTGCAGCGAGTATTGGATAAAAATAATATTGAGTACACCTATTTAGACATAAACAGAGAACTGCATGAAAAAGTCGTTTCCGATAAGGATTTTTTTATGCAAGCAGGTATTGAAAATGCCGCTTGTATTATTGCCGGAACCAACGATGATGCGATTAATCTCTCCATTATTGCAACGGCGAGAGGAATAAATCCCGCTGTTTTTGCCATAGTGCGTGAAAATGAAATTGAAGAAAAAAGTTTATTTTCCCATCTTCGCGTTGATAAAATCTTTATTCTCGATCAGATTGCTGCGATTGACGGATACAACTACATTGACAGACCGCTTACCATACCTTTTATTGAAAAACTTGAGTTGCTTTCGGATCAAGAAATTAAAAATGCATTTTTATTAATCACAAAAAGAATCAACAAGCGGCCTGCTCTTACAGAAATATACATTAGCCCTAAGCATACACATGCGCTTTACACCCTTTGCACGGAGCATGCTATAACTATTGGGCAATTGCTCAATAATCCTTACAAGGATAATAAAGATTTAGAAATTGTTATTTTGGGAATTAAACGCGACAATGATGACTTTATACTTCTGCCTAATGATGGGACCTTGCTCCAGCCGTATGACCGTATTCTATTAGCAGCCAGCCAGCCAAGCTTGAATCTCTTTACGACCATTGTAAATCACTATTACGAGCTTTATTATGTTATTCATGGGGTCGAAGAACAACGCTTCACTATTCCATGGTTGCAAAAGCATTCAGATTAAATACTGACGCGATCTTCCATAGCTTTAGTAAGCGAAAGAATGTCCACATTTTCTAAACTCACCCCTGTTGGAACGCCCTGCGCAATACGGGTAAATCGTACATCACATCCACTTAGCTTGTCTTCGATGTACAAAATAACCCCATGGTTCGCAATCGAAGGGGTAAGGGCAAAAATAACCTCTTTGATCCCGCTCTTTACCAAATCACGCAAATGCGAAACATCAAGATGTTCCAGCGATTCCAGTACAAAATAACGTCCGTCAAAAAGTCCGTTTTCTTCAAAAGTCAAAATATCTTTGGCGTTTTCAACAATACACAAAGTTTCGTGATTACGCCGCTCATCACTGCAAATTTCACACAGTTCATCTTCGCTGATTCCACCGCAAGAGCGACATTTTTTGAGACTTGTTATGGCATTTTCAATCGCATGCGCCAGTTTCAATCCACCGAAACTGTCATTCATAACCATGTGATACGCCAAACGCATTGCCGATTTTTGCCCTATTGCAGGGAGCTGCTGCAATGCATCAACGAGCCGATTAAATTTTTCAAGTGAGCGTTTCATAAAGCCATTGTACCTAAAAGATTTTCATTATTAGTTTAGTCTTTAGGACTCAATCATTGTAACACTGTGTTTGATATGCTATAATTCCGAAAATTTTTAACCTATTTATGGAGCTGTACATGGATGAATTAAGTTATTATGAAATTCTCGAAGTCACAAAAAGTGCCAACGGAGATGAAATTAAAAAAGCTTATCGAAAAATGGCAAAACAGCATCATCCGGATCGAAATCCCGGAAATCCGGACGCAGAACATAAATTCAAACTCTGTAACGAAGCCTATCAGGTTCTAAGCGATGACAATCAACGCGCGATGTATGATCGATACGGAAAAGAAGGACTGCAAGGAGGAGGCGCTTCTCGCGGGCGTGGCGGTTTTGACGATTTAGGCAGTATTTTTGAAGAGATGTTCAATGGATTTGGGGGAACGGGACGTCGTCAATCGCGTGAACCAACAGATAAATTCCCCCTCGATATGGGTGTAGAAATGAAAATAAGCTTCAAAGAAGCTGTTTTTGGATGCGAAAAAGAAGTAACGTTTAGTAGTAAAAAATCGTGTAAAACCTGCAAAGGAACCGGTGCAAAAGAGGGTAAAGTAACCTCCTGTACCCAATGCGGTGGCAAGGGACAAGTATACGTGCGTCAAGGCTTCATGACGTTCTCTCAAACGTGCCCCGCGTGTCAGGGTGAAGGGACTATGGCAACAGCAAAATGTTCTGACTGTAAGGGCAAAAGCTATACCGACAGTAAAGAAAGTGTTACCATAAAAGTCCCTGCAGGTATTGACACAGGCAATCGACTTAGAGTTTCAGGACGTGGCAATACGGGTAAAAACGGCGTGGCTGGTGATTTGTACGTAACGTTTGAGGTCGAAGAAGACAGCCACTTTCTTCGTAACGGAAATGACATCTATTTACAAGTTCCCGTATTCTTTACACAAGCTGTTTTGGGTGAAAACATCGCCATCCCGTCACTCACGGGAGATGTACTCCTAGAACTGGAACAAGGGACCAAGGACAAACAGCAATACCGTTTTCGAAATGAAGGGGTTGCGGATGTTCACGGTCGCGGGAAAGGGGATTTGATCGCCCAAGTCACTCTCACCTACCCTACAAAACTCACCAGTGAGCAAGAAGATCTCCTGCAAAAACTCCAGCTAAGTTTCGGCATCGAATCAAAGCCTCACGAAAGCATGTTCGAATCTACTTTTGATAAAGTCAAAGGATGGTTTAAGTAATCAACCAAGTTACTTGGTTGAACGTTTCGGATATGCCATAGCGATGACTATCGCGATCACGGCATACGTCCACGGTACAAAATCCGGTACCGGTACCGGATCCCCTTTGGCATACGAATGCATCCCTGCGAGATAGTAGTTAACTCCAAAATAGGTCATCAATACCGAGGTAAATGCCAGAAGCGATATAACGCTGAAGCTGTAGTCGCCATATGCGCCCTTGATCATACGAAGGTGAATAACTACGGCATAAACCAGAATCGTCACCAGTGCCCATGTCTCTTTTGGATCCCATCCCCAATAACGCCCCCAGCTCTCATTGGCCCAAACACCGCCTAGGAAGTTACCGACCGTCAAAAGAACCAAGCCAATGATCAGACTCATCTCATTAATGCCGTTAAGCTCTTTGATCGCGAGATTGAGACGTACTTCATTTGCGGGTTTTTTGAGGATAAAGAGAATCAGGGTAATCATCCCCAATAATGCACCAAGACCCAAGAAGCCATAACTCGCCGTAATTATAGAAACGTGAATACTTAACCAGTACGACTGCAATACAGGAACCAAACTTGTCACCTGCGGGTCAAGCCAGTTTAAATGCGCGACAAAAAGAATGATACCGGCCATCACGCCTGTTGCTGCGAGGGTAATGGCTGATTTACGTGAAAAAATAAATCCTGCCAATACCGTCGCCCATGCAATATAGATCATTGACTCATAGCCGTTTGACCACGGGGCATGTCCTGAAATATACCAACGCATTGCTAATCCCGTCGTATGTGCCACAAAAAACAGTATCAATAAGACCAGCGTTGCTTTGCTAATTCCCTCAATTTTAAAGGAAGGCTTCAAAATCTTAAGAAAGGAGAAGAAGAGCAGCGTGAAGCCAAGAATAAGATACAAAGGCCATAACTGCTCAAAAATATTCCATTTGTTGTAGGCAATTTCAACTTTTATTTTCGTTTCATTGGGATAGACACTCGCCCCTGCGAAATGCTGATACTTATCGATCAAAGTTAACGCTCTATCCGCTTGCGTCCAATCACCGCTTTTGAGTGCACCATCCACTGAGCTAAAATAGCCCATTGCCATCAGCCGGACCATTTCAGCATCTTTTGGTGCGAATGTCTGCAATGCCTCGATGGTTGCATACCATTTATTATTTTGATCGCTTGGTTTTGGCCAAATTTGTATTAATGAACCCGTATAAACCATAAATGCTACGCTTACGCGTTCATCAATTTGCAAAACGGCTTTGTCAAATTTATCACGTTTGCTTGGCGCTTTTCGTGTTGCTTCATCAACAACCGAAGCCAATTTATAACCTGTAATATCATCGGGAACTTCAAAAAACTGAGAGAACGCTGCCACTTTTGCATTTTCCGCAAGACCGATACGCTTGTTGATCTCTTTGTCTCCCGTTTTAATCATCGCGATTTCACGCCATGCATCAGGGCGTAACATCATCCCCATAATCACTTGATTGGCATTAAGTCCCAACAAGGTTGTGCTTCGGTTTAGTTTCGATAAAATCTCATGGGATAACGTATCCAGTGGCTTCATCCGCCCGGAAGAATCTTGTACGATCAAATTCCCGAACTTTTGAGCATGCACTGCATCAAAGCTTTTTGCTGTTGTAATGACCGGATTTTCAACATCGGCCGCGCGAAGATTTACACTGCTCAATGCTAAAAACATCAGAGCAAATGACGCCGCAAGTTTTTTAGCATTTAATGATTTTAATTTTTCACTCAAACCATTAAAGCGACCGTTTTTAACCATCAACACACCAAACAGTCCAATTGCGAGCAACAAATACCCGATATACGTAATCAAAGTTCCAGGATCACGATTAACGGATAATACGGTTCCTTTTTCATCTTGATCGTAAGAGGATTGAAAAAATCGGTGCGCTTGATAATCAAGAATATGATTCATATAGATACGAAATGGCATGTTAACTCCTGCGGCTTGGTCAATCAGTGTCACTTCGCTCGCATACGATGCCGGAGACATAGAGCCTGGATAACGCTCCAGTTGAAAATCATTGAGTTGTATAGCAAACGGCAAGGTACGCTCAATGGAACCATAGGCCACGTTAACCGTCATATCCCCCAAGGTTACCTTTTTAGCTTCCCCTATTTCTCCAGGTGTCCCCAGTACAGTAACGGATTCTTTTTTATCCGCAACACTAAGTTCCAAAGTCAAGGCATCAGCACCTTTCATCATAGGTCCTTTGCCTGGTTTAGAAACCAGTTTCATAGCCCCTTTTGGAATGAATGATTGCAACACAAATCCGCTTTGCGGTGTTTGAAATAAGGTGCGTTGCGTTAGCTCACTATTACCAGCCTCAACAAAGCCTGATTGTTGGGTATTCATACTAAGCGTATTCAGTTTCATTTCATGACGCATCATGACGTTATCCCCTTCTACGCTCAAAGCAACAATCGGTTTTTCAAACGTTTGTCCCGAACCAAAATCAATCACGAGATCATTCGTTTCAAAATAATCCCCTTTTTTCAAACTAATTTGTTCTCCACTGCCGCCGGCGGTGATCATCATGTTAAGAATCGGCTCACCTTTGGGATCGCTTACGGCTTCCAAGCGGGCATCACCCATATAACCCTCTAGCGTAACGTTAATTGCACTACCATCAAAGTCCAACGTTCGTTCAAACGTATTTGAAGAGCGTTTTGACAGATATAACGGTTCTTGATAAATAGCCGATTTTCCATCTCTGTTTACCAGAAACGTAACATACGGCTCACTGCTTACAATCGTATTGCTACGCTCACCCTCACGAACATGCATAACCCCTTCATAGCCAAAATAACGGGTTGCTGCTGCACCAACGAGAATAATTAAAAAAGCGACATGAAACGTAAAAATCAACAGTTTCTCTTTTCGTGCCATATTAAATTTAATGATATTAAGCAGTAAATTGAGGGCCAATAGCCCCAATAATATTTCAAACCATCGAGCATTGTAAACATCCGCTTTTGCGGTAATCGTGCCGTAATCATTTTCGATAAACGTGGCATAGCCAATAACGAATGCAAACAGCAGCATAAGCACCGCCATTGTCTTCATAGAGACTAAGATTGAATGTATTTTATTCATAATGGACCCATCTTGATAATATGGTCGAAATTATAGACGGCATAAGGTAAATATATGTTAATTCACTGTTAATGAAACTTACACGCCTTCAAGTATCATTGCCTCCGCAATACGTTTAAATGCAGCAATATTAGCTCCAATGACGAAATTACGCTCATGTCCATACTCTTTTGCCGTTAATGAAATACGTTTATAAATTTGGCCCATAATTTCATTGAGCTTGGTGTCCACTTTTTCATAACTCCATTTTTCCATTGAAGCATTTTGGCTCATTTCAAACTCGCTAACCGCAACACCACCGGCATTCGCTGCCTTTCCGGGAGCGAAAAGAACTCCCTCCCGCAAAAAGACCTCAATAGCACTGGGTTGCGTTGGCATATTTGCCCCTTCAATCACTGCAACACATCCATTTTTAATAAGCGTTTGTGCATCCAATTCACTTAATTCATTTTGTGTGGCACAAGGGAATGCCGCGAAACAGGGATAGTTCCAAACGGCATGTCCGCCTAGAGGATAATCTGCTTTATTGGTATACACAGCGGTTGCTATTTTCGTCGCATAAAAGCCCAAAGAGAGCCTTCGTCCGTCATCTTTTAGACTTCTAAGAACGTCTAAATCAATACCGTTTGGATCGTATATCGTTCCATCGCTGTCGCTGCAGGTTACCACTTTTGCCCCAATAGACTGTAGCTTCTCAATCGTGTGAATCGCCACATTGCCTGCACCGCTTACCGTACATATTTGATCTTCAAGCACTTCTTCCAACTCTTGCTTAAGCATTTCCTGTGCAAAATAAACGACACCGTATCCCGTTGCCTCAGGACGCAGGAGTGAACCACCAAAAGTATAGGGCTTTCCACTCAGCACTCCGTCATAATCACGTGTGATTCGTTTGTATTCTCCATACAAAAAACCGATCTCTCTGGTGCCTACTCCGATATCTCCGGCGGGAATATCTTTGCGTGCCCCTATATACTGATGTAACTCACGCATAAAAGCATGACAAAACTTCATGATCTCAAAATCACTTTTGCCTTTAGGGTCAAAATCACTTCCCCCTTTTGCCCCGCCGATGGGTAAACCCGTCAAAGAATTTTTAAATATTTGTTCAAACGCCAGAAATTTGAGCACGCTTGCATTAACACTGGGATGAAATCGCAATCCACCCTTATAGGGCCCCAGTGCATTGTTAAACTGGATACGATAGCCATTGTTCACGTGAACACGATTATGATCATCAACCCATTGTACTTTGAATTGTATCGTACGATCCGCCGTTACCAAACGCTCTAAAATAGCATAGGTAGCATATCGGTCATCCCCCTGCATTACTGGTTCAAGAGAGTTCAACACTTCACCAACTGCCTGCATAAATGTACCATCGATTGAACAGTTTGATTTTTCCAAATTCTCTAAAATTTTTTTGACCAAAGAGTCGTCCTTTTAAATATTTTACTATTCAATTTTAGTTTTTGAAGCTTTTTACGTCCATTTTATCATGTTTTGCCTTATCTCTACAGGCCAATCAAGGCGTCCAAACCCTTGAACTTGGTTTTCAGAAGCTTCATTAAACAAATAATAAATCTTTTATGCTAAAATGCGATAATAACATATTAGGATTTATTATAATGAAGACAGACAGCAGGTTACTTGAAATTATTTCTCATGAAACAAAAGACACTATCAATGATATGGATATAGTTACTCCGACCATATATGCATCCATATTTTCTAAATTTGCCATACTTCACGATACTAGTCTTGATGAAGAAGAAAGTATCACCAACAGCTTGTTAAATGATAAAATTGCTCTTTTTACAAACATGCAAAATCAAACCTCTGAAAATACCAAGAAATTAAGTGATTACACGGATAAAGCTATCTTTGCTATAAAAAATGACAATGAAAAAATTCTTACAGAAGTTTTAGAAGAGACGCAAGAGCTCAAAGAGGAGATAAATAAGTTAAAGGAGATAATGTACAAAGATGAACTCACCAATGTTTACAATAGAAAGTGGCTGCATGATACTATATTGGATGAATCTGCTCAAGGCTTTAAAAACTCCGGCACACTTGCCATTATTGATTTAAACTTCTTTAAAACAGTAAATGACACCTATGGACATACGGTAGGAGACAAGGTTCTGGTTTTTATTGCCAACTTACTTAGAAAAGTAGAAAAAAATGTTGTAAGATACGGAGGGGATGAGTTTATTGTTATATTTTCTGATGGAACTACGGAAAAAAACGCTCTGTTAAAACTCAATACTGCCAGAGAAGAACTCTTAACCAAACACTTGAAAATCAAAGACATCTCCTTCAAGGTAAGTTTTTCAGTTGGTGTTCAAGCGTTTGGAAGAGGTGACCGTTTAAGTGATATAATTGAAAGAGCTGACGTAAATATGTATAACGATAAAACACAAATCAAAAAAAGAATTGCGAAGGTACCGTAATTGCTTAGGAATTTCTGCTCAACAATTTAATAAACGTATTGACGTATAAGTCGTCAAATTGCGAAGCCATCTCCTGTTTCATCACCAATAGAGCTTCGTAGCTTGTATAATTTTTTCGGAAGGTACGCTTCGTTGTAAGCGCATCAAAAACATCACACACACCAACGATTTGAGCATATTTTGGGATTAATTTTCTACGAAGACCTTTTGGATAACCACTGCCATCCAATCTTTCATGATGAAAACGTACACCGTTTAGAATTTTTTGATTAATAATGCCATTGTCTGCAAGAATCGCATAGCCATCATCTGCATGATGTTTGACGATTTCATATTCATCATCATCCAATCGGCTAGGTTTCAACAAGAGGTTTGAATCAATACGAATCTTTCCGATATCATGCACTAACCCTGTAAATCCCACATCTATTATCTCTTCTTGCGAAAGATGTATCGCTTTGGCCAATATAACCGCAAAAAATGCAACATTCGTACTGTGATGGTGGGTCGTGTACTCATCCGGAATGTTTTTCAACAATAAGGACAATATGTTCGTCTCTAAGTCAACACATTTAGCAAGTTGATCTAAATAGGTATAGAGTGCCTCCAGCGGCAATTTTTCATCTCTATTATCAAAAATGGCCTTCATTGCATTGGACATCGTCGTATACATAACAGACAGCCGCTCTTCACATGTCTCTAAAACATTGAATCTTGAATCCGATAAATCAATAACGTTGAGCTCTGTTTTATATTGACCTATTTTTTCAGAGTCCTCTTTGAGAAGATATATCTCTTTGTTATTGGACATCTTCTCTAAAAGCTCTCCGCTGATATACGTACCGGCTTGGATAATTACAACATAATCACCGTATCGTTTAATATAACAGTCAAAAGGGAGGATGGTCTCTTTTATCAGAATATCAAGAGAACAAGGAAGATATTGATGATTGATAACCCTCTTGTCGATTCTGGGAGGGTATTTTTTATGCGTAGAATCAATCACGGTCCAGTTCTCTCATCTCAAAAATGCTTTCGCCACTGCGTCATTGGTCAGATTACCTCTATGGGTGTTAAGTGCTGATTTTAGTGCATCCTCTTCTAATAGCTCATCCAACGACGTTGAAGCTATCTTTAGAGCGTATGGCAAGGTTGCATTGGTTAATGCGATTGTTGATGTTCTAGGGTACATTCCTGGCATATTAGCAACGCAGTAGTGTACAATCCCGTCCACCTCAAACGTAGGATTGGAATGCGTTGTGGGATGTGAGGTTTCAAAGCATCCTCCCTGATCGATCGATACATCTACGAGAACCGATCCTTTTTTTATCAACCCTAGCATATCGCGTGTTATAAGCTTTGGGGCGCGCTCGCCAGGAAGCAACACCGTACCGATGATGAGATCAGCCTCTTTGAGTGCGGTAACGATGGCGTCGTGCGTCGAATAGATCATAGAGACATTAGGATGCATGACATCGCGTAAATAGCTAAGGCGCTCGATGTTAATATCCATCAATATCACATCTGCTCCAAGCCCTGCGGCGGCATCTGCGGCTGATTTACCCGCAACCCCT
>JAUPLR010000015.1 GCA_030836825.1 Campylobacterota bacterium | reverse complement strand
AACTCTTCCAAAATTGCTTTGATACTGTCACGAGGAACGCTCATCGCTCCTGTTACCACCACTGTTTTGTCTTTGAACGGATTGTCAACAGCAACTCTTTTGATCGGTTCAACGGGGGAAAGTGCTTTTCGAAGCGCATCAATCTTCCCGCCATTAACCCGAACAAACTCCAACACCGATTCGACCATCTCTACGCCAAACCCCTCCAATGCCAAAATTTCCTCGCGCTGTGCACGGTCAAATGCGGTTCCAAAGGCAGAGCACAACGTTTTGGAAGCCACTTCACCAATGTGTTCGATCCCCAAAGCATTGATAAAACGCCAGCACTCACATCCGCGTGCCGCTTGTATCGCATCCAGAAGATTTTGGCTCTTTTTTTCCTTAAACCCTTCCAAACTCAAAAGCTGTTCCAGCGTCAAACTGAAAAGATCGATCAACTCTTTTACCAATCCCGCTTCATGCAATGCTAAAACGATTTTGTCTCCCAACCCGTCGATATTAAGACACGGTTTGGAGGCAAAATAGATGATGGAATTCACCACGCGCGCTTCGCAATCGAGATTTTGGCATTTAATCAATGCCCCCTCATCAAGCAACTCGCTGTTACAGGCAGGGCAATGCTTCGGTCGCTCAATCGCCATTTCACTACCATCACGCTCTGCGGTAATCACCTTCACGATTTTGGGAATCACATCACCGCTTCGCAGGATGATGACTTTGTCCCCGATACGGATGTCTTTACGGGCAATCTCGTCAAAATTGTGCAGCGTTGAACGCTCTACCGTAACACCCTCGATGTCGACAGGCTCAACAATCGCCACTGGAGTTACAACGCCGCTGCGCCCTATTTGGTAGATCACCTCTTTGAGGGTCGTGAGTTTCTCAATCGCGGGAAATTTGTACGCCGCCGCCCAGCGAGGATTTTTCACCGTATAACCCAGCTCGTCTTGTACCGCAATGGAATCGACTTTAATCACCATCCCATCCAACAGCATCGCGAAATCATCCCGTGCGATTCGCATCTCATGATAAAACGTCTCTATCTCATCCGCACTCAGACATATATGGGTCATGTGAGGATTACGAAAGCCAAGAGCATAGACCAATTCCATCCGTTCACTCAAGTTCGCAATATCCAGAGTGTTTGCCCCGATACCATAGGGCATAAAGACCAAACGGCGTGATGCTGTGATACGCGTATCAAGCTGTCGCAAACTCCCCGCCGCCGCATTACGCGGATTCGCAAACAGATTTTCGCCGCTTTTGAGCCGTTCTTCGTTGATCTTCTCAAAATCTTCTTTGAAAATAACCACTTCACCCCGTATCTCTATGCGTTCTTGGTAGTCGATCGTCAGAGGAATACTCTGTATCGTTTTGGCATTTTGGGTAACGTCTTCCCCTATCGTCCCATCACCACGGGTAATGGCTTGTAGCAAAATACCGTTGTCATAAATCAGATTCAAACTCGCCCCGTCAAACTTCGGCTCGCTGTAAAACTTCACATCGCCATACACTTTGGTGATCCGCTCGACCCATTTATCCAGCTCTTCTTTATTAAACAGATCTTCCAAACTCCACATACGGCTTAGATGCTGTGCTTTGTCAAACTTATCCTGAGGCTGATCGCCTACGCGCTGTGTCGGGGAATCGGGAATAATTTCATCGGAATGCGCTGACTCATACGCCACAACGATATGATAGAGACGATCATACTCTTCATCTGTGGTGATGGGGTCATCGAGAACGTAGTAGTGATAGGAGTATTTTTTGAGCTGTTCTACGGCGGTTTTGTATTCGGTGTGGGTCATGATTAGATACTTTTTGGTTTAAAATTTTGTTGATTGATTAGTGAAAAGATAATAATCTCATCCATTGAGTAAATCATATTCTTCTTTTGCTGACTTTGCAATTTTTTTGGCACTTTGTATCATTACTTCGTGACGTGCAAGCGTTTCATCCAATATCATTTCGGCTTCATCCAAAGAATAGAGTTTAACTGTTCCACTGCGTAGTGCTTCGACTTGCCGTGCAACATTTTGCATGTCCATATCAAATTTATTGTCTTGGTCAAATAGTGTTTCGACTCTTGTTCCTAATTCACTCATTTTGCTTCCCTTAACCGCTTCAATGCCGTTTTATACACCGCCATATCATCTCGTTCACCTATCGCCATAATGTGAATCAAAATTTCCTCTTCGACCACTTCATAGACGATCCGAATCTTCTTTTTTTCGGCATACATCTTTCGATACCCCGAGAGATCAATCCCGTTTCTATTTCCTAAATTCTCTCCCAACTCAGGAGAAATAGAAATTTTCACAAGCTGTTTAGCAACGCGTTCACGTACTCCATTATCCAACTCTAAAAACTCTTTTTCGGCTTCTGGATGAAATTTGAGCGTGTATGCCATTAGAGAACAATTCCCGCTTTTGCCATTACATCATTAAATGGGATATAGGACTCTTTTGGAGTTTCTTTGCGCTCACGAATCAGTTCTGCCAAACCGATATGCTCTGCCATGTCTGCTAATTCTTTTATACGCTCGTATTCATCGATACTCAGCATCACCGCTTCGGGGCGATTGTTTTTCATCACAGCAATTTTCTCGACACTGTGATGGGAAATTTTATCCAATGTCTGACGCAGTGTTTTGAGCAGATCAGTAACCGACACCATCTCTTCACGACTGTATGCAATCATAATTAATCCTTTATAGTATTATTTAAAGAATTATACAATGTTTTTAGTAGATAAATTGCTGATTCAATAATCAACAAGTAAGCTGTCACCTTTTAACCTGATTTGTTAATCATCTCAATCAAATGACAATATTCCACAATATATCAATGAATTACATAGAACAATTTGATTTAAAAAAAATCCTAGTGCAAAACTAAAAAATCCTAGTATTAAATTTTGGGCTGGCAAACGATTGTTTTTTCTCTTTAATAAATAAGCTGTAATCATAACTAAAAGAAAAGCTCCTGGAAGTGAAAATATATGTCCTAAGCCTAGTAGTCCATCAGGTCTCTCTGCAGTCCAATTGATGTTCAAATAAATAATAAAACTTATAGCAATTGCCGTTGATACTCCTGTATAAAATGACGAAGTAAGTTTGAAAGCTGCACTTACTCCAAGAATTACAAGTGGCACGGCAAAATAGTACCAAAATCCTACATACATTCCATCACCAATTCCAAAAACCAATATTGGCACTGTCATAGATATTAGTATTGATAAATACAAATTTTTCATGATACCTCAAATTTTTTCTTTGAAAGCTAACTATTGCTCATTCACACTTAAAAAGTGTAAACAAGTTGCTTTATCGCGTAGTATCCGTATTGGCTACCTGATTAGAAGGATATGGTCTAGTAAGTCGCTGCAAAGACATCGGAATCGGCTTCCCAGTGACTAAAGCAATAAGTGCATAGCCTCCCTTTGAGGCGTCATTTTTCTTTGTAAGCCTGCAAAAAGCATTGGCTATATTTTGAATACATGCAATATCAAACTGACTAGACATGTTCTCTGGGAAAGATGCCAGATATGCTTCCTGCTCTGAATTAGTGGATACTCTATATTCACAAACAGTATCACAGCTAATATCCTTCCATGGTGCTATAGACTCTTTTTCCTTGCCTTGCATGACCCATTTACCATTAGTTTTTGATAAACGCATTAGCATGCCACTGGATTGTCCGTTTTTTCCAGTTAATGAGTAGGTGGCAATATCAAAATCTGATATTTCGCCAGCAAATACCAAATAAGGAAGAAAAAATATGAGTAAAATATGTAGTGGCCTTGGCATGTGTAATCCCTCTAAGATTATTTATTCTTTTCATAGTGTACTCTTTCAATAGAAT
>JAUPLR010000001.1 GCA_030836825.1 Campylobacterota bacterium | reverse complement strand
TTGGTTTTGCTAAATTTTTCTTTTGCCGTTCCTACATACCATTTTCCTAAATGGCACTGGGTATGGTCCTTGTTCTCAGCGACGCGTTTCGTGCGGCGGACAACCGACGTGTACGCATTTGACTTGTAAATGGTGTGGTCAATTTTAGCCAATAACACATAGACCATGTTTTCAATCGAATTCGCGTATGCTGAGGCTTGTTTTGCCCCATGACTGAAGTTGTCAAAAGTAATCGTGAATTTTTCAATCGTGCTGAGTGATCTTTGCGCAATCTCATTGGTAGATTCTGAACTCTCCTGCAAATCAGAAGCGTCTTGTTGCAGCGTTTGAATAGAAATAGCAATCTCACTGGTCGCTTTTTGAGTGCGTTCCGCCAACTTGCGCACTTCATCCGCGACAACCGCAAAACCACGGCCGTGTTCACCTGCCCGTGCCGCTTCAATCGCGGCATTCAACGCCAAAAGATTCGTTTGTTCTGCAATCTCTTTGATCAAACCGACAATCGAGCTAATCTCTCGCGTCTTTTCATTAAGCACCGTGATGCTCTGACTGGAAGTATCCGCACTCATGATAAGAGCGTGCAATCTCTGTGTAATCTCCTCAATAACCTCAATACTCTCATCTGCATTGGACTCGGTTAATTTACTAATGTTCACAATTTTATCAATGTAGTGGATAGAACGATTGAGATCATTGTGCAAAAGCTCAAGTTCTCCGATAACACCTGTTCCAATTTTACCGATAGCATCATTAATCTCCGTCGCCATAATGCTCTCTGTGTCCGTTTGCATATTCGCTATTGCACGATTGGTTATGTTAATATTGGTCTTAAAATCACCTTTAAAGGCAGAAGCGTCTATCTGGCGATAGGATGTTTTTTGACTGGCTTCTTCAATAGAAGTAGAAATTTCTTCCATGTATGCCGAAAGCTGACCGGCGAAATTATTAAAACTGACCCGCATTTGTTCAAGTTCCCCGCCGTCTTTATACTCTAAACGATGTGTAAAGGCACCTGCATCTGCCTCTTTAAGGACGGTGGTTACCTTATGAATTGTTTGCTGCACGTTGCGAATATTAATAAACATATACCATGCAAGAGCGAAATTCGCAATATTGATAATGCGCATAACATCAAAGCCATAATGATAGATCTCTACTCCCAACCCAATAGAAAAGACGCACAATGAGATAATATTGGCGTGTTGAATTTTTGATAGCGAAGACGGTGCAGTCATTTGGATGCCTTAAAATAAAATATAATGCGATGGATTATACAACATATATCGCTTAACTGAAACTGTTTTTTACAAAGTAATACCGTCTATCTTTAACTGTAGATACGAATTTCGTCATCCCGTACTTGATATGGGATCCATCTTTTGCATTTAAGAGCACTGGATTCCGTGTCGTAGCACGGAATGACGAGAGTATGTTTCGTTAATTAAGTTTGGTATAGCTCAATGCAACACCTTCTCGTAAACCGTCATCAATAATAAGAGCTTCCTCTAAATTAAGCCCCTCAAACAACGATTCAATCATCAAAATACCCGTAGCAATCAATTCCTCACGTCCCACGCCTACGTACACGGCTCGCGTAGATTCATCCATTTCCATAAGCTCTTGATAGGTCGCAACGCAATCGGCTCGCGTGAGTGTCGAACCATTTATTTTCATGGGATCATAATTAGAATAATTCATACCCATACGATACGCCGCAATGGTCGTTGGGGTGCCTGAGGTTAGGACGAGTCTGGGAATATCCACCGTACTCCCC
The DNA here is from genome assembly GCA_030836825.1 of Campylobacterota bacterium. GTDB lineage: Bacteria > Campylobacterota > Campylobacteria > Campylobacterales > Sulfurimonadaceae > Sulfuricurvum. The sequence continues at coordinate 3,718 of JAUPLR010000001.1, read as the reverse complement.
AGTGATCTACAAAAAAGAGCTGTTTTTCTCTCAAAATCATCCAGCAATTGGCGTAACATCGATGCGTCAACCGCTTTTTCACTCATCGTGACAATACCGATTGGCAGACTAACCGTATGGGTTTTCTCATGGTTGAAAGCAATAAGCTCCGTCGATCCGCCGCCAATGTCGGCTAGTACAAAATTATCCGAATTAATTTGCAGTTCATTCAATCGATTCTTAACCGCCAAAAGGGTTAATTGCGCTTCTCGCTCACCCTCGATGATTTTAAATTTAACACCGCAATGCTCATAAATTCGTGCAATAATTTCCACCCCATTGGATGCCATACGCAAAGCTGCGGTTGTGACGGCTACTACGTCATTATTAGAAAAATCCAGATGTTTTTTGGCTTCATCAATCGCATCCAATACACGAACCAAAGCGTCCTCACAAATCCTATTGGTGGCATGCAAAGACTGGGCCGTTCGGACTATCTTTTCATAACTTTTACCCCAAGAAACACCATCATATTCGATAAAACGAATGGTATTGGAACCCAAATCAATCGCAATCATGCTATTTTAGCAGTTATATCGCTTACAACCATGGCCGGCGTCCAAGTATCAAGAGAGCCTTGTTTGAGCATTTTCAAATCCGTCTTCGTTTCATAATGCCCTTTAAAAACATCATAGAACTCCACGATGGTGTCATCCATTCCAAACATGGCAATGTAATTACGTATTCCATTTTCCAACTCATTGGCTGGGGCATGTTGCCCAATTTTTTGTTCCAATTGGATGGCATAACATTGTGCAAATACACTTCCGATGGCGGAAAACTTTGCATTGACAGAGAGATAATGCGCAAAAACGGTACGCACTTCAAGCGGATCGCCCTTTACAACGAGGCGTTGCGCTTCGTCCACGGTTTTATCCCATTGCGCCTCTATTTTTTTAGCTTCCGGCAAATCATACAAAAGCGGATAAGCACTAAGATACGAAAAGGCACTGATAAGATTATCTGCAAACAGCGCTTCATAAAATAGATTTTTAATTTTTATGGCTTCTGCAATTTCCCGTGCTTCTTGAGCATAATCAGGGAAAAGGACAAGCACTTCACACCCATTTTTAGCGTTAACATAATCACCGCCTTTAAACTCATTGTGTGTTTTGATATAGAGCTTGTCTATGTAAAGCATCACTTCATCGTATTCTGCAAATTCTTTGAGAAAAACGTGCATTTTAATTAATTCATTAAACTTCACGAAATTGCGCGCTGCAATTACTTTTTTAAAATACTCATAAATACGCCGCTCAGTAAACATAGCCTGAATCAGGGGGACTTTTTCGGTAATTCCACGAAAGGGCGCCAATACTTTACGGGCCAACTCTTCCCCGTCTTGCGTCACGATAACCTCTTGCGCCTTCAAAAAATGCTTTCTCCAAGAAGATTCCATTTTACGATAGGCTTCCGAGTCTTTAAATAAAGGATATTGCCTAACTAACGAGTAAGCTAAAGCGTATCTTTTTTCTTCGGTATAAGCATGAAAAAGGGCATATTGTTCATAATCACGTAAAAGATGCTGAATAAAAGATGTTTTTGAAGGTACCCCGACAAAAGGATCCAAAAGGTCTTTGGCTTTGAGTTTTTTTCCTTGCTCTAGGAGCCGTTTAGCCGCTTGAACATACTTCTTCCATAATGCTTCAACGTCACCATACATTTTGGAATAAATGAGAATCGGGTTATCCTCCACCTTCGTATAAAATGAGCGGTAATTTTGATTATTGATTAATTCTTGATACTCTGACTCATTTCCAAAAAGAGGGTAGAAATGGATATTGCCTTCTTTTGTCCCTATCGCCAAAGAAAAATTTTTCTCTATGAATGCGATCGACGTAATCGTTTCTTGTATTTTTAAATAGCGCTCTCGAATCAGCTCAAAACTCCGCAAATCGTACAAAGCAACATACCCCAGACGTGTAGCTACAAAGACAAATTGCTTGTCCGAACTCAAACACATCGAGGTGATTTCATCCCCTAATTTTGGCAAACGTTTAAATATTTTTCCGTGATGCAAATCCCAGATAACCAACCCGCCATCACGCTCAGCGCTTAACAAACGCAAACCTGAGAGGAAAAGCATGCTTATGACAACACTGCTATGTCCAGAGAGCTTAACGTGCTGTTTCATGGTGGAAAGGTTCATAACGTTGATGGTGCGATCATAACTGCCTGTCGCAATCCATTGACCATTTTGACTAAATGCAATCGCCGTGACAAAATCGGCATGATGCGGCATCGTGATAACCAAAAGACCGGTTTGTAAAACCCAAACATGGACTCTCCCGTCTTGTCCACCGGTAACACAATAGCGCCCATGGGGATCAATGCCAACGGATTCTATCTCACCTTTATGATGCCCGACGCGATAACGTAATTTTTTATTCGTAACATCAAAAACAGCGGCTTTGTCACTTCCCGGAACAATGGAGATGCAATAAAAACCGTCTGCGGATATTGCCGCTTGACGCTCCAAAAGATTGGCATGAACCACGTTGGTTTTAAATCCGTCTAAAACCCGATAATTTTTGGTGTCAATGACACGCATTGCCGTATTTTCATCAACAACAGCCATTTGCCCGCTATCAAGTGCTCTTAAGCGTATCACAGCTGCTTTAATATTGATTAATTTCAATGCGTCCATGGTGCTTTCTTCTAATGTTCTTCACTGTTAAGATATCGGTGCTCATGAAGAAGAGATCGTATTTGCTGCTGATGCTCTTCACCTTTGGTTTCCAAATGGATCGTAACGTTTGCATCACCATACGCCAGTGAGGTGGAAGTACGATCGTATTCTATATGAACGATGTTCGCGTTGAGTTCTTGCAACATGTGCGTCAGTTTCATCAGTGCCCCCGGTTTGTCTATGAGCGTTACGGTCAGCTTCATCTTTCGCCCCGACTTAATGAGGCCTTTTTCAATGATGATGGACAACAATGTAACGTCCATATTCCCACCGCTGAGAACAATACCTACTTTTTTGCCCTTCAAATGAGGCAGTTTGTTGTGCAAAATCGCCGCAACTCCAGCAGCGCCTGCCCCCTCAACAACGAGTTTTTGGCGTTCGAGCAAAAATAAAATAGCATTCGCGATCTCTTCATCGTCCACACCTATCATCCGGTCTACGGTCTCTAAAATATGAGCTAACGTCAACGGGGAAGTATCCCGCACGGCAATTCCATCGGCAATGGTACGAACCGCAGTACTGTCAATGGGCTTTTTTGCGTCAAAGGATTCTTTCATTGCCGGTGCACCCAGTGCGCTAACCCCAATCACTTCAATCGAAGGTGCCAGCTGCTTGATAGTCGATGCCATGCCCGAAATGAGTCCGCCACCCCCTACGGGAATGACAATTGCGTCCAAGTCAATCATCGACTCCAACATCTCAAGCGCAATCGTACCCTGCCCTGCAATAACCGCTTTATCCGCAAAGGGATGAACGAAAACCATTCCATGCTCTTGCCCATAGGTAGACGCATAGGCATAGGCCTCGTCATAATTGCTTCCTGCCAAAATTACCTCGGCACCGTAATAGCGAACACCGTTTATTTTGGTCAAAGGGGTCGATTCAGGCATAACAATCAACGCATTAATTTTAATCATTTGCGCAGCCATCGCCACGCCTTGCGCATGATTCCCAGCACTTGCGGCAATCACACCCATTGCCCTCTCATTT
>JAUPLR010000014.1 GCA_030836825.1 Campylobacterota bacterium | reverse complement strand
ACACGTTCGCAAACCTCGATGGCGCAAGGGGGTATGAATGCGGTTTTGGACGGTGAGGATTCGATTGCGAATCACATTGCCGATACGCACAAATCCAGCGTAGGTTTGGGCAATGCGTCACGGATTGCATTTTTGTGCGAAAATGCTCCCGATGCGGTGCGCTGGTGTAATACGATAGGGCTTCCATTTAGCCGTGATGCATCGGGTGAAATCGCCCGCAGACGTTTGGGCGGTGCATCCGCACCCAGAGCGTGTTACGCCCAAGACTATACGGGGCTTAAACTGCTTCACACGCTGTACGACCAATGTCTCAAAGCAGGTATCACGTTTATGAATGAGCGATTTTTACTCAATATCATCGTGGATGAAGCAACGAATCGTACGCTGGGAGCGACGTGTTTGAACATTTCTGCGGGCGAGGTTGAGGAGATACGTGCCGATGCGGTGGTAATGGCCACGGGCGGATACGGCGCATTGTATGGCAAGCACTCGACAAATTCGGTGGGAAGCACCGGCGATGGAATAGCTGCGGCGATACGCGCAGGCGCACGGCTTGCCGATTTGGAATTTATCCAGTTTCATCCCACTGCACTCAAAAGTTCTTCTATTTTGATCTCCGAGAGCGCTCGGGGTGCGGGCGGGTTTTTGCTCAATACAAAACATGAGCGTTTTACCGATGAACTAGGGCCGCGTGACGTCGTGGCCCGTGCGATTCATGATGAGATTGTATCGGGGGGTGCCGTGTATCTCGATATTCGCCATTTAGGGGAAGCATTTATCGCGCATGAACTGCCGCAAGAGCGTAAACTGGCGCAGATTTATGAGGGAATCGACCCTGTGTCAGATCTTATCGAGATCAAACCCGCAGCGCATTACAGCATGGGCGGAGTAGAAGTCAACGATGAATGCATGACAAGCGTGAATGGTTTGTTTGCCGTGGGTGAGTGTGCCAATCATAAAACACACGGAGCGAATCGTTTGGGAGGGAATTCTCTCTTGGAACTCGTAGTATTCGGTCGTCATTGCGGAAAAAATGCAGCGGAATTTGGAAGCAAAAAACCTGCACCTGACCTCGAAAATGGGCAACTTGCCAAAGATACCAATTTTGTGCGCGGTGTGATGAAGTTTACCAATCAAATCGATTTTTATCAAAAACAGGAGATGCTCGCTAACCTTTTCTATAACAACGTTGGCTTGGTGCGTGAGGAGATGGGGCTCAAAGCGGTTCTTGGAGCGGTTCGCCAGATGCAAAAAGAATTGCCGTTTATGGGGCCACGTGATAAGTCGAAGATTTGCAATACCAATTTGGTGGAGTTTATCGAGTTTGGCAATAAGATTGAGTTAGCGGAGATTATCGTGGTGTGTGCAATCAGCCGTAACGAGAGCCGAGGGGCTCATTATCGCAGTGATCTTCCTGCGAGAAACGACGAGATGTTTGGAACGCATACGATTACGTGGAAAGAAGAGGGCGTATTATGTGCCGATTTTATGGAATAAATACGAGTATTAAAAATGAAGAAAGAGGGTGGTGCGACCGATGACTATTAACGTAAAACGATCTCATCAAGAAGAATCGCAAGAATATAACGTTGAGTTAGCAGGGGCAACATTGCTCACTATTCTTAATCACGTCAAAACCAAAATCGATGCAACGCTCACCTATTCGCAAGGGTGCCGAAGCGGTGTCTGCGGAAGCTGTGCCGTTCGTGTTAACGGGCGCGAAGTGTTGATGTGCGAGTACAAACCAAGCGACGGTGATCTCGTAGAGCCGCTGCGTAATGCGAGGGTTATCCGTGATTTGGTGGTTGAAAGCTCTGCTATTGAGAAGTTTAATCGTCTGGCGAATGCGTGGAGTGAAGAATCACGGGAAGGGAATGTTAGCGAAGAAGCAATGAGCTGGATCGAAACGCAAAGCGACTGTATTTTGTGTACGGCGTGTTACAGCGCCTGCCCTGTTTATGCGGTTAATCCTGAGTTTATAGGCCCCTTTGCCCTTACGCGTGTTTGGCGCTATGTTAGTGATCCTCGCCAAAGTCAAAGCGATGCGAAAATAACCGCGATACAAACAAACGGTATTTGGGATTGCACGCTGTGCGGCGAGTGCGTCCCTGTTTGCCCGCAAGGGATTGCGCCAAAGCAAGACATTACGATGTTACGCACTAAAAGTGCTATGTTAGGCTATAAAGACCCCAATATGAATTTTGGCGGCGGGTTGGATTTCGGCGCACCTATGTTTTAATTTACGGTTTGTGTTATACTAAGCGTTATAAAATTATTTAGGATAATGGTATGGCATCGGAACACTCACTCGACATCTCTGCAAAAATTGACTTACAGGCGTTTAAAGACGCGATCGCCCAATCTGAAAAAGAGGTAATCGGTCGCTACGATTTCAAAGGAGTCGCCTATGAAATCAACTACCGTGAAAAAGAAAAACAACTCGTATTGGTAGCCTCTAGCGATAATAAACTCGATGCACTCAAGGACGTTGTTATCGGTAAACTGATCAAGCGCGGGCTATCATCCAAAGCCCTTGAGGAACTAAAAACCGAAGACGCAAGCGGTGGATCTCGAAAAGCCACGTATAAAATTGTGGATACGATTGATTCCAAAGAAGCAAAAAAAATCATTGCCGAAATCAAAGCGCTCAAAACAAAAGCCTCTGCGATTATCGAGGGGGAATACATTCGCGTAAAATCCAAACAAATTGATGAGCTCCAAAAAATAATGGCGCACATCAAAGCTATGGAGTGGGAAGCGCCGTTGGTGTTTGAAAACTTCCGATAAAGGAAAACGCTGTGAAAGCTAAACCGAAGCGGTACAAATCGATCGACAAGAGGGTTATTACCGCGGGTGAGAATCTGACGTTTGAACTCTATTTGCCCAATGATGAACGAACCGCGATGAGTCTTTTTCTTCAAAGCGATACGGTTATAAATGGCAATGACAAAGTACGCCTTCGGGAAGTTGAAAAAGTCTACATTAATGAAGAAGATGCGTTAATGTATGAAGCGTATGTGCAACAGCATATCCAAACCATTGCACGTGCTGAGGATATATCGCTGGACGATAAGGCGATTATTGTTTATGAGAAAGCAAGTTCGGTCATCGATGAAATGTTTCGCAATCCCGAATCGTTGGAAGTTGCCAAAAATATTAAACCAATCGTGGATTGTTTTGTGGATATTATTTTACATGATCTTAAAGCCGTTGAATCCCTTCTTAAAATTACCGCACATGATTATTATACGCACACGCACTCCATTAATGTTGGTATTTATACTTTGAGCTTAGGTGCTTTTTTGGGCATTAAGGGGGAGGACCTCGAAGCCCTAGGGATGGCGGCAGTACTGCATGATATTGGCAAAAGCAAGGTTAATTTTAACATTATTAACAAGAATGGAAAACTCACCGAGGTCGAATTTGACGAAATGAAAACCCATCCTGCCCAAGGACATAAGATTGCATTGCATCTGGGGATTGCCGATGAGCGGATTTTGAGCGGTATTCGCCATCACCACGAAAAAATAGTCGGGGGTGGCTATCCCGATGGGATCACGGGGGCTGATATATCCTATTTTGCTCGTATTATCGGGGTGTGTGATGTGTTTGATGCGCTGACAACGAAGCGGACCTATAAGGACCCTATGAGTACTTTTGAGTCCATCAAGCTAATGAAAGAGGCGATGAAGGGTCATTTGGATTTTGATATTGTCAATGCTTTGATTCGTATGCTTCATAAATAAAAGGGAAAAAATGAAAAAACTAACCATTGCGGATGCCGCTGACCATTTTGGGGTTTCCAAAGAAGCGATACACAACCGTGTTCGCCGCGGAAGTTTGAATTGCATTGTCGAAGAGGGGGTGAAATACGTCGTTATTGCAACACCCAAGGGTACGCAAAACACTAACAGTATCCCTGATGCGCGTTATACGCAGTACATAGAGCAAGAAAATGAGCGCCTTCGCGGGCGCGTGGATGTTTTGGAAAGCGAAACCTCGCGTTTGCGCGATCAGCGTGAACAGATGCTTATAGACGAGCGTATTAAAGTGGAGCAGATCTACAAAGAGCGTGATGCGCAGCTGCGCAATGTTTTGCACGTTGTTGCGACGAAATTTTTATCTCACGTGAACCCTGAAGCCGTGATGCAAGAGGGGATGGAGAAAGGGAAGATAGACGCTATCAATGCGGATATTGTCGAAGCCGATGGATGGATATCGCTCAAAGATTTTCTCAAACTCAAGCGCGTCAAAGACGAAGCGAAGAAAAAAATCAAAAAACGTTTTGAAAAGCTGCGGGGAAATGATGTCCGCGTTAGCGTTCGTGATGAAAAGCTCTGTTTAAACCCTGCAGAGTTTGACTATTCTGATTTGATAGGATAGCCTCGAGTTTGCGAGCGCTTATACGCTTTGCTTGGAGGTCTTGGTGCCGTAGAGCGATTTTTAGCACGATTGAGAGCATTAAAGCAGCTTTGGCAGATGCTAAACTCACTCCCTGGTGCCAGGGGTTTTGAACAGGTTTTACAGCGCGGGGTAAAATGGCTTTGTTTGAGAGAATTTTCGATAAATCGGTTGAGTTCCCCACGAAACGAGCGTGCTTTTTCGCTGTCGATAAAGTATTCTCCCAAACGATACGAGAGCCACAGATACAATGAAATCTCTTTGATCCGATCTTCAGCGTCTTGGAGATCTTCCATGGTGAGGGCATAAGCGCCCAGATGCGCAGGAGCGACGTAGGCGATTGGTTTGCCTTGTTCCAGCGCTTTGACGTAACGTTCAAATGCCGCCATAACAAGGGGTGATCCCGTTGAGAGAGGGGCAGTTGCGAGAATGAATTTGGTTTTCATGTCCAAATCGTATCGATCGGCAATGGCGGATGCTTCGCTCATGGACTCGAGGTTGGCCGCACGAAACGGTCCTTCAAATTTCATATTTTCCACAAAAAATTCGATGATGGCCGAGAGGGACTTTTCCTCGAGGATGGTAGATACGAGCATGATGTGATCGAAATTTGCCATGACGTTAAACGGTATCGAAATCGTCTGCGCCGGTTGCGTAAACAGCGAACCTATTTTTTTGAGAACATCGCTGCTCACTCCCCCGACGTACCCTTGTTCACTCAGTCCGTAGCGTCCTGCCCGCCCTGCGATTTGCTGTACTTCGCCGGCGGTGAGATCACGTTGCGACTGTCCGTCAAATTTATCGGCTTTGGAAAAAAGGAGGGTTTTGATCGGGAGATTAAGCCCCATAGCAATGGCGTCGGTGGCGACGAGAATATCGGTTTCCCCTTCTCGAAAACGGCGTGCCTCTTCACGGCGTACTTCGGGGCTGAGGTTGCCGTAGATGATACTGGTTTTATAGGTTTTGGAGATCTGTTGTTTGATGCGTAAAGCGTTAGAGCGGCTAAACGCGATGATGGCGGTTTTTGGTTCGATTTTGTCCAGTGCAACGGGCGATTTCATCAGTTCAAGGGGATTTTTGCGCTCAAACTCGACAATTTCGAGAGGTTCGCCAAGATACTGAGCCAGAGCCGTGATGGCTTCGAGGGCATTGGCGGAGCCTGTCATGATAACGGTTTTAGCAGGTGCACCGATGATGGCATTTGCCCATGCCCATCCACGGTCACGATCGCCGATCATTTGTACCTCATCAATGATACACACGTCTACTTCGACTTCAAAATTGAGCATTTCGATGGTGGAACTGATGTGCGTTGCGTTCTCATCGATGAGCTGTTCTTCGCCGGTAATCAGCGAGGCGTTAACGCCTTCTTCTTTGAGACTTTCATACCCTTCCAGCGCCAGAAGGCGAAGGGGCGCTAAATAGTAACCTGTCCCTACGGCACGCAGTTTCTCCATCGCCGTATAGGTTTTGCCGCTGTTGGTGGGTCCGACATGAAAAACAAGTTTTCGGCGCAGCGAGCGTGCCAATGGGAAAAGATTTTTAAAATCACGGATACTGCGGGCTAACAATTCTTGTTTTTGACGTTTGTGCAACTCTCCGGCAATTTGCTGATCGAATGCGTAGAGGACTCTTTTTTGGGTCTTGGCACCAATATGAAGCGTATCGGACAGATGCGGCGTCAGCAGTTCATAGGTCAGCTCATAGAGCCGTTTCTCGTCCAAATTGAGCAGCTTGGCACGTTCATCGCATTTTTCGATCAGGCTTGAGAGTTCGCAGAGGAAGAGTTTTTCTGCTTCATCGGTTTGTGCCAAAGTCACTTCGGCAAACGTGATGTCGTTTCCTGCCCAAATGTTTCGACTAAGCTCCAGGGCATCGAGGTGCAGATGGAGGGTGTACTGAAACGGTGTGGATGAATGAGGAAGCTCAAGAGTCTTGTGTATTTCAATCATCAAATCATCACCGCTGAGTGACGTTTTCGCAGAGGGAAAATAGGTGGAGAGTACCTTTTGCAACACGGACTTATCAAGGATGTTGGTAGTGGTGGAGGCGGATGGAGGGGCACTTTTGAGCGCGCTGATAATCTCTTTTTCGCTGAGATAGCGATGGTTTCGTAGAGGAATCGCGGCTAAAAACTGATTGATTTGTTCTTGTTTTTGCTCGGTGAGGGTAGTTTTCAAGGCGGTAATTTCTGCTAAGAGCCCTTTTGGGTCTTCCTCTTGAATCCGTTTGTTTTCAATAGGAGGCGTTTTGAGTACATGAATTTTACTAAAATGCTCATCTCCTATATCGTAGTGGATAGAGGCATAAAACTCCAGAGAATCATCGTAATTAAACTTACCCTCCAGTTTCTTTTCCAGTATTTCACGCTTGAGTGAAAAGCGGATGTGATCGAGTTTTGAGGCAATTTTTTCAGGAGTGATTTTACGAATACGCACATCGATAAAAGCGGCATGCAATGCCAGACGTTCCGCAGGTGTTATCTCTAGCCCCTCTAGGAGTTCGTCAATTTTGTCTTCACGTTCCTGTGGTTTTTCTTTGGGTTTTGGATTGGGATAGGTTCTGCCGTCATTGCGGAAAAAATCGACGATGATTTCACGATTGACACTTTCACCCTCAGACCATAAGCGGCGGAAGCTTTTGACAAGGGTCGGCTTATCGGTTATCTCGTTAAAGAGCCCGATGGTGTGGGAGAGGGCCATTAGCGTTTCAGTAGGAACACGCTCTATCCCCTCGTCAAATCCTTCATCGCCGAAAAAATGGCGAATGGATTGATTGAGTTTGATCATTTTTTTCTTTTTCTTAGCCATAGTGTAAGTGTAGCTAAAAACTCTAAGTGGTATGCTTTTATTGTTTTGATAGACTTACAAAAATACCAGTAATAGACAGTACTACGTTACAATGGTGCACTTAATATAACACAAACGAGGTGAGTTATGTCCGATTTCATGAAAGCGATGGCGTTTCGTCATGCGTGCAAACATTTTGATACATCTAAAGCGATTCCTCAAGAGCAGTTTGAGTCGATTTTGGAAGTGGCACATATGTCACCGTCTTCATTTGGGATGGAGCCGTGGCGATTGATTGTTGTGCGTGATCCCGCCCTACGTAAAGCACTCAAATCTTCGTGCTGGAACCAAGCGCAGATTACGGAAGCTTCCGAGCTGGTGATTTTTACGACGGACAACGACGAGGTGCGTAGCGGTACACCGTATGTACGCAGTATGTTTGAGCGCAGAGGTTTGGAAGGTGAGGGCTTGGATACCTATATGAGCATCTACAAAAACTATCTTTCATTGATCGAATGTCATGAAGATTTGCTTGAAAATTGGACGGCAAAGCAGTGCTACATTGCGTGCGCCAATATGATGACCTATGCCGCAACGCTTCAAATCGACAGTTGCCCGATTGAGGGGTTTGAAAAAGAGCAAATCGAAGCAGTACTCGATCTCCCCCAAGGGCGAAGTGCCGCGCTTATTTGTGCTTTTGGCTATCGTGTTGACCCGCAAAGTCCTCAAATGAGACTGCCTATGAGTAAAATTGTAGAGTACCGATAAGCGAGTGCGCGATGTTGCAAAAGATTGAGCATAAAATCGAAAACTATGGCACGGCGGCGGAACACTATGGGGATGTCGCAATGAGCTTTGCAGCTGAGTACGGGCTAAAGCTTTTGGGAGCCATTGCCATTTTTATCATCGGGAGATGGATTGCCAAGGGTGTTTTGAACCTGATGAAGGGGATGATGAAGCGCGGAAACGTGGATGAGACATTGATCTCGTTTGCGGCTAACGTCACCTATGTAGCGCTCATTCTCGTGGTTGTTGCCGCAGCTGCAAGCAATATAGGGATTAATACGACCTCTTTTGTCGCAATTTTTGCCTCGGCGGGACTGGCGATAGGGCTTGCCCTCAAAGACACTCTCGCAAATGTGGGTGCTGCCGTACTCATTATCTTTTTCCGCCCTTTTAAAGTGGGGGATTCGATCGAAACCGCAGGTGTGGTTGGGACGGTCAAAGCGATCAGCCTTTTTTCCACAACGCTGACAACGGCAGACAATCGCTCGATTATCATCCCCAATGGGGCACTGATCGGCGGTAATATTATCAACAACACCGGAAACGCTACGCGCCGAATCGATATGGTTTTCGATATCGATTACAAAGACGATTTAAAACTTTCCAAAGAGGTTATCATGAAGATACTTCTTGAACATCCCAAGGTTCTCAAAGATCCGGTTTCAGTGGTGGCAATAGGGGCTCTAGGGCAAAATTCAGTTCAAATTTTTGTACGCCCTTGGGTGCTTGTGGAAGACTACTTGGATGTGATGTTTGAGATTACCGAATTGGTCAAGCTGGAATTTGACAACCATCAAATATCGATTCCTTTCCCTCAAATGGAACTGCATGTCCGAAGAGAGGAACTTCTCAGCTCTTTATGATATTTCCTCTAAAAGAAATTGCCGCTCCCAGCGCCGCAATCGCACCTCCAATAAATAGCCAAGCCGGAGCGTATTGATACAGTACGCCCGACCCCAATGCTCCTAAAAATCCACCAAGCCCGTACGAGATACCAAAGAAGAATTGCTGTGCCAGCCGTTTGGCGTGATAGAGAGAAAATAAGATACTGATGGATACGGTATGAAACAGCGCAAAACTCAGGGCATGCAAACTCTGAGATACAAATAAAAGGGTGATATTATCGGGAAAAGCAGCCACGATAAGCCAGCGCAAAGCGGTAAAAAATGCCGTTAATTGTAATAGCTTGTAAAGATTTTTCTGAAGAAGCGGTCCTTGAAAATAAAACATAAGGATTTCTACGATGACCCCAAAACTCCACAGCCACACGGTCGTATCCAGAGAGATACCATGATCGGTGGCATAGATGGTGAAAAAGTTGTAAAAAGGGCCGAAGCTCACCTGCATCAGCAAAAATCCAAGCCATAGACCTAGGTGCTTTTGTGGGTTAAAAGATTGAATATTTTCTATAATTTTAATGTCAGCACGGCTTCTTTTGTGCTCCAAGGTACCAATCAAGGCACCCAGCGCCGTTGCCGCTATCGCCATTGCGATGAGAAAATCAATACCGATTTTTGGCTCATTCAAATAGCGTACCAAAACCAAAGCCACGGCGATAAATCCAATGGATCCAAAGAGACGAATTTTCCCGTACGACTCTTTTCCGATATGCTCCAGCGCGATGAATTCGATGTAGGGAAGCAGCAACGATATTCCGATTCCAAACACAATGTTGCTGATGAGCAAGGGCCAAAAAGAGGTAAGTGCGGGATAAAAAGCGATAGCACCCAAGAGCATAAGAATGAGGGAAACGACAAAGGCTCTATGATCGAGCTTGAACCCTTTTAAAAACAAAAAAGGGACGATAAAGCGTACCAGCGGCGCAGAAGCGAAAATGATTCCAATATCGATGGAGCTGTACCCGACCATCGAGAGGATTTTTGGGACGAAAATAATGTGCACACCGATCAGGGCAAAATAGAAAAAGTAGAATGCTCCAATGATAAATGACAAAATTAATGCTCGCGTATGACGGCCGTACCGCTGATGAGGTCGTGAAGAGCGCGTTTGTCTTTGCGAAAATAGCCGATAAAAAATCCGATCAATGAAATGAGCGATAGGAAATAGCCGATAAAACGGATGGTTAGTTTCCAATAGGTAGCAGGTTGAAGTGTTTTGGCATCAACAACGCGAATATTAGCAAGTTTTTTCCCGGGTGTTTGGGTGTACCGATGCCACAGCTCAACCGTTACGACCATGAATAAAACGATTTGGAGTAGGGAACCTAGGGGATTTGGCGGATTTTTAAGCGCTTTTTGATTGTTGGTGATCACATCGATCGCTCCCGCCGTGTGCGTTTGATCGTAGCCAAAAATCACGAGCAAAATCAGTGAAATCGGCAACCCAATCATAAAAATATCCGTGAAAAATCCAAGCGCACGCGAAGAAAACGAGGCATAGTGAACGGTATTATTTTTAATGGGGGTCGAGTGTTTTGTTTTTTTGAGAGTTCGCCATCGCATGTGCAATTATAGCCGTATTACCATTCGTTTACTTTAGTGGCGCATAATTTCAACATCCCACTTGACAACAGTAGCGTCAAAGGGGTCTTTTCACTTCCTTTTGTATACTCCTTAAGTCTCAAGCATGTCGAGCTTCTCCCTCGACATCTATCCTCCTAAAAATTATCGTTTAATGCCCAGCAATGTTTCCAAAAGCGTATCGGATGTGGTAATGGTTTTTCCGTTGGCCTGATAGCCCCGTTGAATAATGATGAGGTTGGTCAGTGATTTGGACAGGTCAACGTTGGAGGCTTCCAGTGCCGAGGATTGCATAAATCCACGCCCCGCTGTGGCCGCTGTACCGATGATCGGATCTCCGGAGTTGGCGGATTGTAAGAAAACGTTGCCGCCGTCTGAAACGAGGCCTTCGTTATTGGTGAATTTTGCCATCCCAAGCTGCGCCAAACCGAACGATCGACCGTTTGAGAAGGATCCGATCAGCGTACCGCTTTGATCAATTCGGATACCGACGATGTCTCCCCCCGGGAAACCGTCTTGAGAGATACCGCTGGTTCCTGAGGTTGCATCAAAGCTGGTAATTCCATCAAACGCATTGGAGGTTCCCAAGTCTATGTTGACATTTTGGTTAGGCGCAGAACCGTTGTTCCCCGTAAAGTTGACATTGGTTGGGGTATAGGAAGAGAGTGATCCATCCGAACCAAAGCTGACCTGACCGTCAATTTCATTGAGGGGTGCGACCGTGTTGATTTCACCCGGCGCAGGAACGGAGAGCTTCATGCTCCATGTGGCCCCCGTGACGGAATCGACACCGGTTTTTCGAAAATCCATTTTGAGGGTATGTTTACTCCCCAGTGAATCGTAGATGTCGATGCTAGCGGAATGGGTTGCAGCATTAAGCGATTGGGAGAGGCGAATGCCCGTACTTCCTTCGATGAGGGTACCGTCAATGGCTTGCATGACTTCGGTAAAGCGTGTATTGGCCGTTATGTTTCCAGCAGCACTGCTGTAGGCGGTAACTTGAAGTTTGAGATCTTCTTGAGTAGCGTCACCATCGTTATTGTTCGTAAATTTATACTGCCCTTCATCGTTGATAATGACTTCTATGGCTGTACCGCCGGTTATAAGCTGTGCATGTTCTTGCATAATCAGTCGCAGTTGTTCGGTCGTTCTGAAGGTAGTGCTTATAGGGGCTGCGACATTGGCCAAATCGACGGCATTAGAGGCATAGGTATAATTATAAGCGGTAGTATTGATGTTGTCGGCAACGGTCGCTGCCATACCAACGGCAGCAGCACCTGCTCCCAGTGTAATGCGAATATTTTTAGTAGCGTCCAGATCGCTTGCGCGTGCATTATCGTTGGTGAGGATCAAAGCACCTAATGCACCGACCGTAGCCACAACACCCGTCAAGGCTGTTTTGGCATTGATCTGCTGTGCAATGTAACCTGCATTGTCTGCCGCGATGACACCGGGGGTAGTCCCACTGATGGTGGTTCCGTTGAGATCAAAAGTGAATGCCCCGGCAACACCAAGAATGGTTTCGTTTTGAACGGCAGGTTTATAACTGATCCAAACTCCTTGACCGGTTTGCATGACCATTGAACGACCTTGATCATTAAACATTACTTTTACGTCTTCCGCAACATTGGTATTGGCGGTACGGATCGCATTAGCCGCGCTTTGTGCAGCAGTATAGGGTCCAGGTGAGGCGGCTACATAACCCAAATAATCGGTAAGATTGTAAGTGTCCATTGCGTTGGTGGGATTAAATGTCTCTACGGTTTCACCTGAATCAAGGTTTGCCTTGAGGGTTACTACAGCCGATGGATTAGCAGGGGTAGTAAGCCCTGGCGGGATATTGATGTTGGTGATCGGTGCTGTGGAATCCACTTTTCCCGTTGCCTCGTCACGTACCCATCCTTGTACGACAAATCCGCCATTATCGACAAAGTTTCCGTTTGCATCAAATTTGAAGTCCCCGGAACGGCTGTATTTATAAGTACTTCCGGCATCGGAACTGACGATAAAAAAGCCATCGCCCTGGATAGCGACGTCCGTATTTTTATCGGTATTTTGGATGGAACCCTGAGTCATAATGCGCGTAACAGAGTTGATCGTGGTACCCAATCCGATCTGAACGGCATTTTTACCCCCCAAATCCCCTTGCGGTGCCGTAGCGATTTGTGCCGTTTGCGCCAACAAATCAGAGAAATTCGCACGCGAGTACTTGTACCCGATCGTATTAACGTTGGCAATATTGTTGGACTCAACGTCCATCGCGATTTGGTGTGCTTGCAATCCGGTGACGCCCGCAAAGAGTGATCGTAACATGATAGTTCCTTTTCGTTACAAAGTAAAATTTATAAGCAATAAATATTCCAAAATTAGCGTCGCATTTGCAGCGCTTTTTGGATCATCTCATCGACGGTGGTAATCGTTTTTGCATTCGCCTGATAGGCGCGTTGCAAGATGATCATGTCGGTGAGTCCTACGTCCAGACGGACGTTTGAATTTTCCAGTTTACCGCTATTGATGATAGCGCCTGTGGCTGCATTTCCATTTTGATCTTGCCAAAAGGTAGGCTCTCCGCTGTTTGAGCTTTGAGAATAGAGAGTTCCCCCTGCGCGATCAAGCCCCTGCTCGTTTTGAAAATGGTAAACAGCGACTCGACCGAGAGCACTTTGACGACCATTGGAAAAATTGGCTACAATGATTCCCTCTTGATTGATCGCATACTGGGTCAGCGTTCCTCCAAGGGTTCCGTCTGATTGAGAAGAGGCTGAAATGCCAAGCCCTGAGCTTGAGATCATTCCTCCGAGGGTGCTTCCCATATCAACGGTTACGGGTGATCCGTCATTGTTGAGGGTTGGAAGATCGCTACTTTGCAACATGCCTGCTTGGTTAAAAATGGCTTGCCCTTGTTGTGTATCATAGAGGATACTTCCGTCATT
>JAUPLR010000013.1 GCA_030836825.1 Campylobacterota bacterium | reverse complement strand
GAGCTCAATAAAGCGATTACTATTATTGATCATATCAATCAAAGAGAGCTTGTTTTGAGTGATTTGTCCCATTTGGTTTATTATGAAGTCTCTTTTAATGACAAATCCATAGACATAAAAGATCAAGCGCTTCATTATCTGGGAAAAATCTTTTTATCCAAATCACAGGTGAAATTGCTCAATTTTTACAAAGGGATACGGATTAATACGATAGGACAAATTATTAAAATTGCCGATGGTATGGTGTATATGGCGATTGAGAAGATCCAAGGGTATGCAATGCAAATTGAAAAGAGCATTGTTATTCAAGGGACGAATCTCCCCTTTGACATTGCAGCAGAAATCAAAATTGTGGACATAGGCAGAAAAATAGCAATATTTCGCAACTTTGTACCACTCAAAGCCTCTGCAAATGCGCGCCAGCATATCCGAATTCAAAGTGACCATCGAATGCATGTGACCATTAGTGCGCTGAAAAACATGATTTCTGCGTCAATATTGGATATTTCTATCAAATCCATAGCGTGTAGAGTCAATAATGCCAAAGGAATACCGCCTGTAGGCACCATGGTGACGTTGAATTTTCATCTTCCATCGAAACGATCGGACGAGGGCGTTGTGAGTATGTTGGTTACGGGTAAAATTGAATTTATTAAAGAGCTTGACGACCATACAAAAGTGGTCGTATTGCTGGATTTGGAAGAGCCGTATGAGAGCCTTTTGATCGAGTATCTTTATGGACGGCAACAAGAATTGATCAGTGAAATTAAAGCGATCGTCAGTAAGCTCTAATGTTAACGTTTTAGTGTTTGTGGA
The DNA here is from genome assembly GCA_030836825.1 of Campylobacterota bacterium. Classification (GTDB taxonomy): domain Bacteria; phylum Campylobacterota; class Campylobacteria; order Campylobacterales; family Sulfurimonadaceae; genus Sulfuricurvum. The sequence goes on along the minus strand of JAUPLR010000013.1, from coordinate 6,595 downwards.
GATGCCCATCGCTTTGATTGTCGTTGTTCGCGTATTTGGATGTTTCCGGCTGAAGCAAAACATGGGTTGTTCCCGCGTGGGAGAGATCATGGCGAAGTGTTTCGATAATCGTTTCGACTTCTCCTAGGGTAAGAGCCTCATCCAGCACGATGTGCGCGGAAAAATAACGTTCTTTGCTAGAGGGGCGGATGAGATGAACATCGTGAATGTGTTGAACCATCGGATGAGAGGTGAGGATGGAAGAGAGTTTGGCAACCATACGAGGATCAGCGCGATCCATGAGGCTGCCAAACGATTGGGAAATCAGTTTACCGCTGGCGATCAAAATCACTGCCGCGAATACCAATGAGAGAACCGAATCGATCCACGGTATTCCCCACGCAATCATCGCAGCTCCACCCAATACGACCGCGAAAGAGAGAATCGCATCGCTTGCCATGTGCCAAAAAGCGGCGCGGACATTGAGATCGTGGTGATGGTGCGCATCCTCGTCCTCATCGTGCGTATGTGCATGTCCTCCCAATATTACAGCACTGGCAGTATTGACAATCAGTGCAACACTCGCCGTAATCATCGTGAGCCATCCATTAACAGGCATGGGGTGCAAAAGGCGGTCAACCGCTTCAACGACTACCCATATCATTAGGAGGGATAAAAATCCCGTATTGATAAACGTCGCCATCATCTCAGAGCGTACATACCCATACGTCATTGTTGCAGATGCAGGACGGGAGGCGAGCCCTAATGCAATCGCGGTAACAATTAGGGCGAGAACATCGCTCAGATTATGCCACGCGTCGGAGAGAAGGGCGAGTGAACCGCTGATGACCCCGACGGTGCTTTCGATGATGACGATAATAATATTAAGTAGTATGACAAAAGAAACACGGCGCTGATCGGGGGAAAGTTTTTTAAAGATGGAAGCAATGGACATGATGTCTCTTCGTGAAAATTTTCTTAATTATACTCGATTTGCTTTAATCAGCTCTGCGATTTCATGTACGCTTAAAACTTTTCCCGTACTCACGACTTTACCATCGATGACCAAAGCAGGGGTGCTCATCACGCCATACTCCATGATCTTCATAATATCTTCGACTTTTTCGATCTGGGCAAATTGACTGCTTTGCGAGACCGCTTGTTTGGTTGCTTCTTCGAGAGCTTTGCATTTGGAACACCCTGTTCCTAAGATTTCGATTTTCATATTAACTCCTATAAAATTATGTTAAACAGATATCCGACACCGATTATACCCAATGTCACCGTACCGAAAAAGATGGTGATGAGTTTGAGGCTCATAATACGCTTGAGAATCATCGCTTCAGGCAGTGATAGAGCGGTAATCGCCATCATAAACGACAGTGCTGTCCCCATCAGCATCCCTTTGGAAGTCAGCACTTCGATGAGCGGCATGACCCCTGCGGCATTGGAGTACATCGGTACTCCCAGCAGTGTCGCGAGAGGTACCGCGAATGGATTGTCTCCACCTGCGATAGAGGTGATAAGCTCTGTCGGGACATAGCCGTGAATAAATGCTCCCGCACAGACACCGATGAGAACATACAGCCAAATTTTTCGAAGAATATCCAGCGTATAGTCATAGGCATCTTTGAGTCTTGTGTTAAAAGCGATTTTTTGCTCATCAACGCTTAATTCCCCATCAATGGGTTTGACTTCAATGAGTATCTCTTTTTCAAGTCCGAGGTGTCCGATGACAATACCGCCGATAATGGCGACGAGTAAACCAAAACCGATATAGAGTGCCGCGACTTTCCAACCAAACATGCTTAGTAGCATCGCAATGGCGATTTCGTTGTTAAGCGGAGCGGAGATCAGATAACTGAAGGTTACTCCCAACGGAATCCGTGCTTGTAAAAATCCCAAAAACAGCGGAATCGCCGAACACGAGCAAAACGGGGTAATAATCCCAAACAGCGCGGCCAGAACATTTCCTGTGTACTCGTTACGACGGCTTAGATATTCTCTCACTTTTTCGGTCGAAAAATAAGAGCGCAACAGTGTTACGGCGAAAATAATAGTGGTCAGCAAAAAGAGGATTTTTACCGTATCGTAGATAAAAAAATTGAGGGCATCCGAGAGTTTCTCCCCCTGCGGCATTTTAAGCCGCTCATAGACAAGGACGTTGACGCTCTCTTGCCACATGATCAGTCACACAACTCGGATTTGATGATTGGCAACAGCATCTTTTCAATTAAAGCGAGTGTTTTAGCATACTCTTCGCTCGTCTTTCCGCTTGGGTCTTCAAATGCGACATGGATCGTTTTTACGGCTTTAGGGAACATCGGACAGGTTTCATGGGCGTGATCACATACAGTGACCACGAGATCAAAGGGAGTGTTAATCACCGTATCGATGACTTTGGAGTGGTAGTGCTCTCTCCAGTACCCTTTTTCTTCCAATAACTCTTGGGCATGAGGATTCACCTTGCCGCTGGCTTTGACGCCGGAACTCTGAGCAAGGACACAATTACCCATTTTGGCATTGATAAGGGCTTCTGCCATGATAGAACGGCAGCTGTTGCCGGTGCAGAGGATAAGAACGTTTTTCATAATTTACAGCCTCCAGTTTCTGATAATTTTTTTAAAGGGGGAAGTTCAATTCCCAAACAGCGGATTTCGGTCAGCGCTTCACTGCGAAATCGATCCAGCGGGCAACGCAAAGAATAATAAGCCCACGTGCCGCACCGATCCACCCGTAAAAATCCTCCCTCTTTGAGGATTTTCAAGTGGCGTGAAAGGCGCGATTGGAGCATCCCGAAGCTTTCTTGGAGGTCACAGACGCAAAGGGCTCCGTGTGCATCCAAAAAAGCGAGGAGTTTAATGCGGGTTTCGTCGTTTAGTGCCGATACGGTTTCTAAGAATACGTCCATTGTCGCCTCCATTTGACGGTATTGTAACACAAATAAAATAATACATCAAGATATATTGATATTATGATACAATTCCCTCAATTAAGACTCGGAGAATGATGATGGCATTGGCAATAGGGGTGTTTTTAGCAACACTTGTTTTAGTAATATGGCAGCCTAGAGGGTTGAAAATCGGTACGACGGCGGTAGGTGGAGCAGTTTTGGCTCTTATATTGGGTGTGGTGAGTTTTGCGGATGTCATCACAGTGACTTCCATCGTCTGGGATGCCACATTGGCGTTTATCGGCATTATTTTATTGTCTATGGTACTTGATGAGATCGGATTCTTTGAGTGGGCGGCATTGAAGATGGCTCGTCTTTCTGGAGGAAACGGACATTGGATGTTTGTCTATATCCTCATTCTTGGCGCATTGGTAGCGGCGTTTTTTGCCAATGATGGCGCGGCATTGATCCTCACGCCAATTGTTTTGGCAAAAATGAAATATTTGAAGTTAAAACCGCTTTCCATGTTCGCCTTCTTGATGGCGGGAGGATTTATCGGGGACAGTGCGTCCAATCCTTTGGTCATTTCAAACCTCACTAATATTGTGACCGCAGGGTATTTTCACATCGGCTTTTGGGAATACGCTAAAACGATGTTCTTACCGAATCTTTTGAGTATCATCGCTTCGATAGCCGTATTATGGATCTATTTTCGTAAAGACATTCCGACCCATATCGATATTTCCCAACTGGCCACCCCTGAGTCAGCGATTAAAAATAGGGCGATGTTTCGCCTCAGCTGGTGGTTTTTGGCATTGCTCATGGTGGGGTATTTTATCGGGGATGCGTATCATCTGCCAATCTCGGTATTTGCCCTTGGCGGTGCACTCCTGTTTTTAGCGATTGCCACCTATTTTAAAGCAACGAAACCGATCATGACCATCAAAGCCGCACCGTGGCAGGTGGTGTGGTTTAGTATTGGGCTGTACGTTGTTGTCTACGGTTTAAAAAACGGAGGATTAACGACGTATTTGGCAGGTGTTATTTCCCACTTGCAAAGCATGGGCAATGTTTACGCCGTTATCGGAACAGGCTTCTTATCCGCCATTTTGAGTTCCGTAATGAACAATATGCCCACCATTATGATTATGGACATTGCCATTGCGGAAGCGGGAAATAATGCTCTTGCTTATGCCAATATCATCGGATGCAATCTCGGACCGAAAATGACCCCTATCGGATCGCTTGCAACCCTTCTTTGGCTCCACGTTTTGGCGCAAAAAGGGGTCAAAATCGGATGGGGTGAGTATATGAAGGTTGGGATTGTAATTACACCGCCGGTATTATTGGTAGCGCTGTTAGGGTTAGTGTAAGTCTTTTTATCCATAAATTTTACTGATTTTGTAAGAGACATAACCGTACAATGCGGTCATGAAAACAAACCCTCCTGAAACTTTTCAATTTTTACCCACTACCCGTGCCGAAATGGATGCACGTGGTTGGGACACTTGCGATGTTATCCTCATCAACGGCGATGCTTATATCGATTCTCCCTTTATCGGCATAGCGGCTGTTGGGCGGATCTTAGAGCGTGAAGGTTATCGTGTCGGGATCATCGGACAGCCTGATGTTACCAGCGATGTGGACATTAAACGCCTTGGCGAACCGCGCCTCTTTTGGGGGGTGAGCGGTGGAAGTGTTGATTCGATGGTTTCCAATTACACGGCAACCAAAAAGTTTCGTAACAGCGATGATTATACCCCCGGAGGTGTCAACAACAAACGTCCTGACCGTGCGGTTTTAGTCTATACCAATCTTATCCGTCAATATTTTAAAAATACGGTTCCCATTGTTCTGGGCGGAATCGAGGCGAGCTTGCGCCGTGTGACTCACTATGATTACTGGACGAACAAACTTCGCAAACCCATCCTCTTCGATGCCAAAGCCGATTTTTTGATCTACGGGATGGGGGAGGGGGCGATCATAGCGCTTCCAAAAGCACTGGAATGTGGAGAATCTCCCCATAACATACGCGGTGTTTGCTATATCTCCAAAGAGCCAAAAGAAGGCTATTTGACATTGCCATCCCACAAAGAGTGTTTGGAAAATAAAGAGAAGTACATCGATCTTTTTAATGCTTTTTACGATCACAATGATCCAATTTCTGCCAATGGATTGTGTCAAGAGGTGGATGGTCGCTACAGCATTCAAAATCCCCCTGCCGATTATCTCGATGAGAACGAAATGGATGCCGTATCAGCCCTCCCGTTTACCCGTGAGCTTCACCCCTATCACCAACCGCAAGGGGCGGTGAAATGCTTGGAAACGATCAAGTTCTCCATTATGACTCATCAGGGATGCTGGGGAGAGTGCAATTTCTGCGCCATCGGGGTGCACCAAGGGCGCACGATCCGCACGCGTAGCGAAGAGTCGATCCTACAAGAAGCGACGCAATTTACTAAGTATAAAGATTTCAAAGGGATTATCAGCGATGTGGGCGGACCAACGGCGAATATGTACGGTTATGAGTGCGATAAAAAACTCAAGCGCGGTACATGTGATTATCAGAGATGTGTTGATGATACTCAGCTGTGTAAATCGATGAGGGCAGACCATACCCGCATTATCAATCTTTTGCGTCGTATGCGTGAGGTACGAGGGGTTAAAAAAGCATTTGTCGCTTCAGGAGTGCGGTATGATCTGATTAACGAAGATAAACGCCAAGGCTATGCGTATCTTAAAGAAATGGTGCGTCATCATATTTCGGGACAGATGAAAGTAGCACCCGAACACACCTCGGATCACGTGCTTCATTTGATGAACAAACCCGGAAAACAAACCCTCGTTGATTTTAAAAAACTCTATGATAAGCTGAATAAAGAAGAGGGGAAGAAGCAATTTTTGACCTATTATCTCATCGCTGCTCATCCGGGATGTACTGAAAAAGACATGCATGACCTTAAACGTTTTACGACAGATGAACTCAAGATGAACCCTGAACAAGCACAAGTATTTACGCCGACACCGGGGACCTATTCCGCCGTGATGTACTACACCGAAATGGATCCAAAAACGAGAGAAAAAATCTTTGTCGAAAAAGATACTGCCCGTAAGGAAAAACAAAAACAGATCGTTGTCCAAAAAGACAATTTCAAAAGCGGATTTGGGAGTTAGAGTGCAATGACGAGAAGTAGGGAAAATTTAATTATTTTTGATATTGGTGGAATATATTCAGATTTTTTTGAAAAAAATGTTTAAACTATATACCTGTTTAATCAAGCCTTTTAATTTTTACAATATTTTTGACACTTGCCCAGATTCGGTATCGTCTAAATAATATTCGATGCTTTTAGGGAGTGTATAGAGCTTTCATTAAGATTTAGATCCCCACCTGCCATTCAGAACCAGCGCCTACAATCAGCCTAACAATTTGGGTATGGATCATTTGGATGCTGATGAGTGCTTGGGATGGTTTTGGCTTGGAAGAAGAGTAGATTTCTTGCATAGTTTACATATTGGATAGATGAAGGGTCAAATTACGTTCCGTACCTAATTCCGTACTTTGGATAATTAGTGACAATTCTTAAGTGAGTTGATATTTGCTAAAAGTGGCTATTTTAGGAGTTTAAACTGGTTGCGGAAGCAGGATTTGAACCTACGACCTTCGGGTTATGAGTAGTGAAATAACGTTATATAACATATATTTAAAAAGTGGTGTTTTTG
>JAUPLR010000012.1 GCA_030836825.1 Campylobacterota bacterium | reverse complement strand
TATTTTCCGATTTGTAAGGTATGCATGTCTGTCCTTCAGGCGAGTATTTTGATGATGCTCTGGGGTAAAATTTCATGTTCTATGGCGTGGATTTTAGCCGAAAAATCTTCTAAAGTATCCTTAATATTTTTAGTAAAACTTTTTTGCAAGATTATTTCCCCTCCATCGAGCTCATCGGTGACCCAATGAACGCTTACCCCGCACACGGTTTCGCCACTCTCAAAACTGCGTTCTATGGCACGGGCACCTTTGAACGCAGGCAGTAGTGAGGGGTGCAAATTTATGGATCGGATTTGTGTGGTAAATACGGGAGTCAGTATACGCATAAAACCACACAGTACGACGAGATCGGGAGTGTATTTTTGAATCCGTTCAACGAGCGCGGCATCATAGCTCTCGCGATTTTCAAATGCTGTATGCGGTAAAACTTCGACAGGGATATGGGCATCTTGCGCTTTGGTAATGCCTGGGGCATTTGGGTTATTGGTGATTGCGCAGACAATAACAGCGTGTTGGTTGTGTATCTTTTGGATGAGGTTTGCGAGGTTTGTCCCCTCCCCGCTAAAAAGGGCAACGATTTTTTTCATAAAGTAGTAACGCTTTGGATGAGATCAAAGGGGGTTAGTGCGTAATTGTTTTTAGGGGATTTCACAGCCGCAAGCGCATGGGCCAAAGAGGCTTGGATGGCAGCATCCAGCGGGGCATAACCTTGCGCTAACAACGCACCGATAAGTCCAGAGAGAACGTCACCGCTTCCCCCTTTGGCAAGAGCGACGGTACCGTGAGGATTGATGAAAAAGTGATCGTTGTGCCCGATGATAACATTGGCACCTTTAAGCATTAACACCACGTTAGGATAAGCCGCACAAAAACGCTGGGCATACTCAAAACGGTCATTTTGCAAGGCAGTTGCGTCTATGTCGGCAATTCCCGTGAGGCGTAAAATTTGGGTGAATTCTTTGGGATGGGGAGTTAAAACGATGTTATTACGTTTGAGGAGGTTTGGAAACATACTATGGTAAAAAATATCGGCATCCAAAACGAGAGGATGGTGATTGTTTACGAGTTTGGTCAGTTCTTGATCGCAAAACTCAGCACCCAAACCCATCCCCAGAGCAATGGCAGTGGTGGTGGCGGGTAATGAGTGGCTTTGCATCAGCTCATGAGGGATGAGGACATTCTCGCAGGTGATAAGGCTCACCAGTCCTGCCCCAAAACGCAGTCCTGCGGAACCTGCAATAACGGAGGCTCCAACTTTTTCGCCGCAGATGACACTGAGATGCCCGTAGCTTCCTTTGTGCGCTGAGGTTTGGAGGCGATGGGGAAGCTGTAGATCGGTGAGTTCAAGCAGTTGCCAAGGCGAAGGAATTTCATAACGACCGCGCGAAACTCCCAAATTGGCTACAACAATTTCTCCAACTGCTTCCTTGGCGGCGTCACTGAACATTGAGCACTTCAGTGCTCCCATGGTAACCGTGATGTCCGCTCTAAAAGTATGGGGATCAAGGGTGCCCTTAGCGTAAAGCCCCGAGGGAACATCGCACGCAATTCTAAAGGCATCGGCTGAATTGAGGCACTTCAAAAGTTCTTGCGTAAGAGAATCCAGCGGGCGGTTAAGACCGCTTCCAAACAGTGCATCAACAATGACATCGTAGCGCTCATGGATAGTATGTTTCGTAGAAATACGGTAATCCCCCTCCAGCAGTCGTGCAAGGATACGCCCATCATCACCGTTATTGCCGGCTCCGCAGACAATAAGCACGCTGGAATTGAGCGGAAAACGCTCTCGTATAATTGTTTCCATCCCCATAGCGGCATGCTCCATCATGAGCGCTTGGGTAAGACCAAATTGCGCAACGGAACGCGCGTCAAGCGTCGCCGTTTCACGATAGAGATTACGCATAAGACCACCTATTTTGAAGGGTTATTGGAGTATAATTATTCCATGAATAACGATTATATCGCAATAGCCAAAAAGACACTTGAAATTGAAGCGCATTCGTTACGCGCGGCGATGGAAACAATAGGGGGTGAGATTACCCGTACGGTTGAGACAATTCTCTGTTGTCATGGGAAATTGGTCATCACGGGTGTGGGTAAATCGGGGCTAATCGGTGCAAAAATGGCAGCGACGTTTGCCTCCACGGGGACGCCAAGCTTTTTTCTCCATCCTACCGAAGCATTGCACGGTGATTTGGGGATGATCGGCAAAGACGATGTTGTTTTAGCGATCAGTTACAGCGGCGAGAGTCCGGAACTCAGTTCCATTTTGCCACACATCAAACGTTTTAATATCCCTCTCATCGGGATGACACGAAACCGTGAATCAACTTTGGGACGCTACAGTGACGAAGTGATTAACATCAACGTCACCCAAGAAGCGTGTCCGTTGGACATTGCGCCCACGAGCTCAACGACGCTGACGCTTGCCATGGGAGATGCCCTTGCGGTGTGTTTGATGAAGGCACGCAATTTTCAAAAAGAAGATTTTGCCTCCTTTCACCCCGGCGGTGCATTGGGCAAAAAGCTGTTTGTCAAAGTTAGTGATTTAATGCGTACCCAAAACCTCCCGATTGTGGAGGAAAACACCCCGCTTAAAGAGGCGATTTTGACGCTCAGCGAGGGAAGATTGGGTACGGTGATGCTGATCAATGGCGAGGGAAAACTCTCGGGACTTTTGAGTGATGGGGACATTCGCCGCGCGTTATTGCAAAATGATTTCTCACTCGAAGCGCAAGCAAGCAAGTATGCAACGCACAACCCGTTTACCATCAGCGATGCAACGCTGTTGGCCTCCGATGCGCTTGTTCTTATCGAAAATAAAAAAATACAGTTGCTGGTGGTGACCGATCCCGCTGGCGTAATCCAAGGTGTTTTGCACCTTCATACTCTTGTGGAAGCAGGTATCTCATGATGCGTTTAAACAAATTTATCGCCCACTATTCGACCTATTCGCGTCGTGAGGCGGATCAGGCCATATTGGACGGGTATGTCCGTATTGATGGCGAGATTGAAAAAAATCCAGCACTGCAAGTCGATGAGCGCAAAGCCGATGTCAGTATCAGCGGTAACAAAGTCACAGCACAAGACCAATTTACCGTAATCGTGTATAACAAACCGCGCGGCGAGTTAGTCACCAAAAAGGATCCGCAAGGACGTAAAACGATTTACGATTCGTTGTCGAAAAACTATCGCCACTTTATCCCCGTAGGACGTTTGGATTTTGCCTCTGAGGGGTTATTGCTCATGACGGATGCTTCCCGTGTGGCAACGGCGCTTATGACCTCCAAGATGGAGCGTGTGTATCGTATCAAGATCAAAGGTGCCGTGAGTGAAGCGATGAAAGTAGCGATGGGCGAGGGATTGGAGCTTGATGACGCGAGTGCGGGGGCACATGAACATGCCGAGGCGGGACCTATGAGCTTCGCCCCTTTTTATGCCTATCAAGTGCAAAAAGATCAAGGCGATTATTCGATTCTCAAAGTCGCCATCGGAGAGGGGCAAAATCGTGAACTGCGCCGTTTCTTCGCCCACTTTGGCGCAGAGATCGTGGATTTGAAACGTCTGAGCTTCGGGGGGATTGATTTGAATAATCTTCCTACGGGGAAGGTGCGCTTTTTGGAGCGCGCGGAGTATACGTCACTGCGAGCGTTTGTTGATGGGATCGAGCGAACCACTACGCAAAAAGAGAAGCAGCAAAAAGCAGCAGCACAAAGCCCTTTTGGAAAAGAACGCAAAAAATCGGACAAAGAGAGTTTTGCCAACGATGCGCCAACCGCGCCTAAACCTCTGTTTACCAAAGAAAAAGCCAAACCTGTCAAAAGAACGTTTGTAAAGGACAAAGAGAAATCCAAAGCAAATGCTATGAGTGATAGTTTCGGAACGAACAAATACAATCCGACTAAAAAATACGCAATGGGAAGTAAAAAGAAATGAAAACACTCAAGTTTCCAACCAGTCATAAAACACAATTGATGGACATTACCGCAGAAGTCAAAGAAGCGGTGATAACGTCAGGCGTCAAAGAAGGGATATGCGTTGTTTTCACTCCCCATACAACAGGGAGTGTTTTCTTGTTTGAAAATGCGGATCCCAATCTTCGTCGTGACCTTTTGCTTGCACTTGGCCGTGTAATCCCCAGCGAAGAGACCTATTCTCATGTCGGCGATAATGCGGCAGCTCATCTCAAAGCATCACGGATGGGCGCATCTGCAAGCATTCCTATTGTCGATGGGCGTCCTATTTTCGGGAAATGGCAAGGGATCTTTTTCGGTGAATTTGATGGACCGCGCCAAGCACGTGAGGTAATGATCAAGGTTATCGCAGGTTAATTGTGGCCGATTTTACGTATCTTCTTCGCCCAAAAACTTTTGATGAGGTAGTGGGACAAGAGCACCTCTGCGCATTTGATGCTCCCTTACGCTGCCTTTGCGAGAGCGGCAATCTCACCCACTCTTTTTTTTACGGACCTCCCGGTTGCGGCAAGACAACTTTGGCGCGTATCATCGCGCAGGTAATGGATCTTCCTTTTTATGAGTTTAATGCCACCTCTCTCAAAATAGAGGAGCTGCGCAAGATTTTTAATCAATACGAAAATACGCTCACCAAGCCGCTGCTTTTTATCGATGAGGTACACCGTCTGGCAAAAAATCAGCAAGAGGTGTTATTGCCCGTTATGGAAAAAAACAGTGTGTTAGTGATCGGTGCATCGACTGAAAATCCCTATTTTAGCCTCACTGCGGCGATGCGATCACGCTCACTGCTGTTTGAACTTCAAACAATCGGTGTTACGTCGTTAGAGGATTTGTTAGGACGTACCGGTATAACAATGGACGATGAGGCAAAGGAATATCTGATTGTAAGCTCAGGGGGAGATGCGCGCGCGATGCTCAAACTCCTCGAGGTAGCAAGCGCGTTGGAGAAGCCCTTAACGCTGGAATTGCTCAAATCACTGCGCCCGAGCGCACAAGCACAGGGAAGTTCGGAAGCGGGGGTTCATTACGATTTGGCATCTGCCCTTATCAAAAGCATACGGGGAAGCGATGCCGATGCGGCGATCTATTATCTCGCTCGCCTTATCGAGGGGGGCGAACCGCCTGAGTTTATCGCACGACGACTTGTGATACTCTCGAGTGAGGATGTGGGCAATGCCAATCCTCAAGCGCTTACGTTATGCACCTCAGCGATGGTGAGCGTCAAACAAATCGGGTATCCGGAGTCACGTATTATTTTGGCGCAAGCGGTGATCTATCTGTGCGCCTCTCCTAAATCCAACACGGCGTACAATGCGATTAATTCAGCGCTGGAAGCGGTGCGAAACGGAGTTATTTTGGAGATTCCCGATTGCCTACGTCCACGAGGCGCAAACTATCTCTATCCACATGAATATGGGGGATGGGTAGAGCAAACGTATCTCTCAAAACCCTTGAAGTTTGTGGAATATAAAAACAGCGGTTATGAAGCGAAAATGGGTGAGTGGATGGCAAAGGTGTGGGGGAAATAAATTCCCTAGACGCTGTAATACGTCGCCTCTTTGTGATGGACGACGAGTGCGGTCGTACTTTGTTCGGGATGGATTTGAAAGGTCTCTGAAAGGACGATTCCAAACTCTTGGGGGCGTAACAAATCAAAGATGATACGGCTTTGCTCCAAATCAGGGCACGCCGGATAGCCAAAACTGTAACGTGCTCCAGGGTATCGGTTCATTCGGACATCGCGTAAACTGTTTCCCTCATCGTCGCTGACGATCCCAAGATCCAATCGGATTTGTTTGTGGGCTACTTCCGCCAATGCTTCCGCAAGCTCCACTCCAAACCCATGCACCATATTGTATTCCAGATACTCATGGTTGGCGTACAGCTCTTGCTCGTAAGCGCTGAACTTGTCTCCAACACTAACACAGGTTAGTGGCAGGACATCATCGCGGGTGTGGGTGAAAAAGTCACTGAGACAGCGGTGAGGACTTTTGCGTTGGCGTGGAAAATTAAAGACATATTTGGCATTGCCTATAACGCTGTCCAGTGGCATACGGTTGGCATTTTCATCGATATTCCACCCGTAAGTTTCATCAAATATCAACAGTTCTCTATCGCTGCTTCGTACAGGATAATAGCCATAGATCACTGTGGGATCGAACAATCCCCGTTTGACGATCTCTCGTTTTATCCGTTCGTAGGCTGGGTAGACTTTGGTCTCTATGAGTTTTTTATACGCAGTAGCTTCCATCCCTGCACGTTTGTAGCTCCAGTGCATTTTGAACAAACTTCGCTTATTAATCCACGCACACACCATGTCAAAATCAAGCTGTTCTTTACGTAAAACGCGACGACCCCAAAACGGAGGAGTGGGGATTTTAACCTCACGAGAGGGCATTTTAAGCTCAGAAAATGGAGGGATAATCACCTCCTTGACCTCTTTGGTTTCGCGTTCAATCATGTCCCCGCCCAGCCTGACATCCAGACCAACTTCGGGATTTTCGTTGTATTTCTCGATACGGCCCATGGCAATGACCCCATCAAAGGCATCACGACAATAAAAGATCGGACCCTTGTAAAGGGGTCGGCAAAAATCATCCACAAAACTGCGCGTGAGTGCCGCGCCACCCAACAAGACAGGGGTAGTGATTCCCATATCAGACAGGGTCTCGAGATTGTCTTTCATCACTTGGGTTGATTTCACCAACAGTCCAGACATACCGATGGCGTGTATCTCTTTGGTTTTCATCACCTCTAAATAGGCTTCAAGCTCCGTTTTGATTCCTACGTTGATCACTTTGAAGCCATTATTGGAGAGGATAATATCCACGAGGTTTTTGCCTACGTCATGCACGTCTCCCTTGACGGTTCCGATGACCAGTGTTGTGTCGGTCTCTTTTTCTTGTTTGGTGAGATACGGATTGAGATAATCGACGGTGGTTTTCATTGTTTCAGCGCTTTGCAACACAAACGGTAACTGCATTTTGCCGCTTCCAAACAGTTCCCCGACCACTTTCATCGCATCAATGAGGATTTCGTTGACGATGGTATCGGGTTTGATCGTGTGGCGGGCATTTTCCACCAGCGGAATCATCCGCTCTTTGTCTCCGTCGATGAGGAGTTTGGCTATTTTTTCGTGCGTCTGGAGCGCTTCGTACTCTTCGTCATTTTTGCTGGTGTCAATGGTAACGTCACTGAAATGGTTGATGAAATTGAACAGCGATTGGTCATTGGGGGAAAACAAAAGTTCTTCGCACAATTGCCTCTCTTGATCGGACATTTTTGAGAGAGGAAGGATGTGTTTGACGTTGATGATGACCGAGGTCATTCCGGCCTCTATACAGTGGTGTAAAAAGACGCTGTTAAGATAAACACGGGAGCTGGCACTCAGACCAAAGGAGATATTGGAAAGCCCAAGGGTTGAGCCGACATCGGGATATTTCGCATGCAGTTGACGGATCGCTTCAAGCGTTTGGATCGCTGCATCGCGATACTCCAAATCGCCGCTTCCTACCGTAAAGGTGAGCATATCAAACATAAGGTTACGAGGATCGATATGGTGGCGATTGACGCACAAATCGTAAATCCGATCGGCGATGCGCATTTTATCTTCCGTAGTTTTAGCCATTCCTTGCTCATCGATCACCAGACACACCAACGCGGTCCCAAATTTCTTGGCCAAGCTACAAATGGCATCCAGTCTCTCTTCCCCATCTTCGAGATTGACGGAGTTGATGATGGGCTTGCCGCCGATGCATTTGAGCGCCTCTTCCATCGTGTTGACCCGTGTGGCATCGGGCATTAGAGGGAGGGATATTTTTTGATTGTACAGTTTCATAACCGCTGCCATATCGACTGCCCCATCACGACCCGCAAACTCGACATTCACATCCAGACAGTGGGCACCATCACGTACTTGGGCTTGTCCGACACTGAGTGTCCCCTCATAATCGCCCTCGATGATAAGTTCACGAAACGCTTTGGATCCCGTAGAATTGGAACGTTCCCCTATGAGCAAGGGGGAGGGTTGCTGGATAAGTTCGATCGTATTGAACAGGGAAGCGATAGAGGGGGCTTGGCTTCCGCTTGGTTTTTTAGGAGTCATTGAAGAAACCTTATCCACCAGTGCACGAATGTGCTGAGGCGTTGTTCCGCAGCATCCGCCCAAGAAACTCACTCCGTTATAGGCTAAAAAGTCGTATTGGCGCTGTGCAAACTCATCGGGTCCCATCGGATAGTAGGAGTAGCCGCCACGGTTTTGAGGCAGACCTGCATTGGCGTGAACCGAGATGGGTTTTCCCCATACGGATGAGAGCGTCTTGACGTGTTTGCCGTATTGTTCCGGTCCTGTTCCGCAGTTAAATCCCAGACTGAGAATATCAAAAGGCTCCATGATGGTGGCGATGGTTTGGGCATCCGTTCCTATGAGCATAGAGCCTGCGAGTTCGATGGTAACAGAGACCATGATCGGCAAACTGGTTTTACGTTCACGATTGGCGGCTTGGCACGCATGCAGTGCCGCTTTGATTTGCAAGGGATCTTGACAGGTTTCGAGCAAGAATATATCCGCTCCCCCGTCGATAAGACCCAAACAACATTCGGTATAGCCCTCTAACATCTCATCGTAGTGAATGTGCCCCAGAGAAGGGAGTTTGGTTCCTGGTCCGATGGAGGCTAAAACAAAGCGTTGGTGCTGGGGTGTGGAAAATTTATCGCATTCGTCTTTGCACACTTGCGCCCCTGCGCGGGCAAGTTCATACGCACGATGACCGATTTGATACTCATCCAAAACCCAGCTAAAAGCACCAAAGGTATTGGTAGTGAGCAAATCAGCTCCCGCGGTGAGATAGGCGTGAAAAATATCGCTCATGACTTCGGGTGCCGTAACGTTGAGCAGCTCATTGCACCCTTCGTTACCTTCCCAAGCGCTTTGGGGTATCATCGCGTCACGTTCTTGCAACTGTGTTCCCATGGCGCCATCGATAATGAGGGGACGACGCGAGATGATGTCAAGAAGCTGTTGTTTGACCGACATGGTTGAGCCTTGAGATAATATAATCGCGATTTTATCGTATCACAACCCAAAGAGCCATAAGGGAGTCAATATAATTCTTTTGATAAACTCCAGTTATGAAAAAAATTATTTTACTGTGCCTCGTTTTGGCGGGGGTTCTTTGGTCACAAGAAGTGGTAGTGATGAGAGACAAAATAGCGATCGATTTTTGGCTTTTAGCAGCGATAATGGCCATTTTTATTGCAGGAGGACTAACGTACAAGTACAGACGTTTGGATCAGCTGGTACGTCAGCGAACGGCTGAGCTTGAAATGTTTAATCGGGGACTGCAAGACGAGATCAGCAAGGCGGTTGAAAAAAACCGTACCCAAGAGAAAATTTTGATGCAGCAAGCCAAAATGGCGGAGATAGGGTCGATGGTAGAATCGATCGCGCATCAATGGCGCCAACCGCTCAATATATTGGGACTTTCTATGACACGTTTGAATATCAATATTAGTTTGGGCAATAATAACGACATGAGTAAAGTCATTGAAATAGTGGAGCAACAAATCGATTACATGTCGCAAACAATTGATGATTTCCGAAACTTCTTCAAACAAGACCGTATTCAAAGCAAAGTAAATGTGTACCATTTAATCCGTGAAGTTGAAACGCTTATTGGACCATTGCTTGCGAGTAAAAAAATTGAGCTAATCAAAAATATTGATCCCTCGATAGAAATTTTAGTTTACCATAATGAGCTCAAGCAAGTGTTGCTCAACATCGTTAATAATGCGCGTGAAGCGATCGAACTCACTAAAGGCAAAGACCGCTTCATCACGGTTACCTGTAGGGATGATGCCGTTCATTGTACGATTTCCATCGAAGATTCAGGCGGCGGTGTGCCACATCAGATTGTGGATAAAATTTTTGATCCTTATTTTACCACTAAGTTTGAGTCGCAGGGTACGGGTATCGGTTTGTACATGGCGAAGATGATTATCGAAAAACATTGTTTTGGAAAATTGAGCATCTATAATACAAATAAGGGTGCGTGTTTTGAGATACGGTTAAGCCATCCGGACAGGATAGACGCAGAAGAGTAAACGGGCGGTTTAGTCAACCATCCATGAAGCGCGCTTAGAGCAGCGTAATTTTTTGAGCATTACTTTTTCCAATGAACTTATTTTTTCCATGATACTTTCCTTCTTGCTGAATTTTTAAAAGTATAGGTGAGATTGATTACGGCATTGTTACGCAATTTTTGACACTAAGAAATTGTTGTGGAAGCAGGAGAAAAGGTAAAAAAAAGAAAAGAGGTTTTTCCCCGAAAGGGGGAGAAGATTATTTAATAAGTTCTACTTCGATACGACGGTTGGTTGCACGGTCTGCTTTGGTTGCATTGGAAACAACCGGCATACTTTCACCTTTTCCGCTTGCGCTCAAACGATCCGCACTTACTCCTTGAGTAACAAGCATCGTTTTGACTTGATTTGCACGCTTCTCAGAAAGTTTTTGATTGTACGCATCTGAACCTACGTTATCGGTGTGACCTACGATGGTCGCTTTGTATGCCGGACTGTCTTTCAAAAATGCCGCGAAAGCGTTAACTTTTTCAGTTCCTTCTGTATCCACAGCATTTGAATTGGTCATAAATTTTAGGTGCAGCGTTGCCGTTAACGGACAACCCTCAGCATCAACTTTGAAGCCAGCTGGTGTTGCAGGGCATTTGTCAGAAGGATCAAATACGCCGTCTTTATCGCTGTCAATCGGCGCCGCAACAACGGGAGCAGGTTTAGGCGTTGGAGCGACAACTACGGGCTTTGGCTCAGGTTTTTTTGGTTCAGCAACTACCGCTGCAACAACAGGAGCGGCAACGGCTGCGATTACAGGCGCCGCTTTTGCTCCAAATTTGAATGTCAAACCTGCAAGTGCGGCAACGTTATGCACTTCACCGTTGCTGCCGTCCACACCGTTATTGTTCATTTTATACAGGTAAAGCGCTTCAAGTTTGAGCGCAACGTCCTTGGCAATGTCCATTTTAGCACCAAGCCCTGCGTCTAAAAGCATACCGTTGTAGTCGCTTGGGTGCGTATTTGTGTACCACTCATAACCCAAACCTGCTTTTGCAAACGGAGTGATATTAGAGACGGTGTTCATTTCATAGACGCCATTTAGCATGGTTGTTAAAACGCCTGTTTTTTCAGTCGCACCCGTTACACGGTCACGTCCATAAAGAAAGGACACTTCCGGCTTGATAACATCCGAAACGCTATTGATCTGAGCTTCAAGACCAAACACAGAATGATTTTGAACGTCACCCATTGCTCCGTCGTTGTTAAGATTAACTTCATTGGAGGTAGAATTCCACAAGTATCCGACCATTGGGCTTACTTCGCAATCGTAATCGCCCGCGCTTAGTACCGCACTTGCAAGCAATGCAGATAAGATAATTTTATTCATTCTAATCCTTTTTTAAGTGTTATGTATGCGAATTTTAACAGAAACAATAAAAAAAAAAGATTAAGGGAAAAGGTTAGAGCGTAAAAGAGGATTTAATGAGATCAAATTCTTTTTGCATGCTCTCATGAAAATCATTAATGGCATTGCTCAGTTCCTCTTGAACCGTATTTATTTTTTCAAGATGGTGGGCGCTAAGGGCTTCTAATCGCTCATAAGTTGTGCGAAAAAGTTCCTTATCCTCAGTGAGCAGGACAAGGTCTTCTTTGGGCGCCCATTTGCGTTTTACGACTCCGCCTTGACTGATTTCAAAAATAACATTTTGGGTATTTTTGGCCGCGATGCATTTAGCCGCCAAATACGCAAAGAAATGTTTTTTGTGATTGTTATGGTGGCGCTGAATTACATAATACATACCGAAAGCATAACATAATTTGATTCAATCTATGCTGGGGTCACCATTAGGTGTCTTTCAAAATAGAGTCATCTCTATGGCTAATGGGGCCATCGGCGGTGTAGAGAATAAGCTCAATCGAGGTGTGAAGATACTCAGAGGTCGAGATGGGGATAAAATCTGGATCTTGAAACGCGGCGCGTTTGGCGTTGAGGATAATGTCTTCAAGCAGTGAGTGTTCAGGAGCGTTCGAGCGCGATGTCCCTCGGACTTTACCGTGGAGATATAAGGTTACTTCGGTTGCTACGACCTCACCGAGTATCGGATAATTTTCGAGAAGTTCGCCGCGATTTAGGCTCTCTTGGGCTTGTAATACTTCTTGTATGGACTCTCTGGCGATGTTAAGCAGAACCGATTGAGACATTCAACACCCCCTTGGCTACTTTTTGAAACATTATAACACAAGATTGGAAACTATTTGTCTTCGGGTGTCCGTGCTATTTTAAGCCCCAACTTTTGAAGCATTTCCAAATCCGTATGCGCTTCGCGTCCGGCAGTAGTGAGATAATTCCCCAATACAATGCTGTTGGCTCCCGCTTCAAAAATTTCGTGCTGTCGCTCTTTGAACGTGATCTCTCTGCCTCCGGCAATCATGATACGATCGGCATTCGAAAGAATTGAGCGCGAAAGACGGATGAGCTCAAGCGATTCATCAATGCTTAACGGGCTAGGGTTGAGAGGAAGGGCGGGATTATGATGATAAAAATTTAACGGAACCGAAACGGGATTAAGCTCTTTGAGTGCGTACAGCATGCTGAGGCGGTCTTCCTGTGTTTCTCCCATCCCAAAAATTCCGCCGCTGATGAGGTTTAGCCCTGCGCGGTTGACGTTTTCACACGTTTCATAGCGCGCATCCCATGGGTGGGTGGTACACACTTGGGGATAAAAAGTACGGCTGGTTTCGAGGTTATGATTGTAAGCTGCGACCCCTGATTTTTTGAGTTCGATGAGCTGATCAACCGAGGCGGTACCGTTACAGGCGATGAGACGCAGACGCGGCACTTCGCGCTTGAGCGTGCCGGCGACATTACAGACAAATTCGAGGGTCTTATCATCGAGCCCTTTTTGTGCCGTTACGAGACAAAAGCCTAATGCTCCCAGTGATTCAAGACGGCGCGCTTCTTCGAGTATCTGGTCCATCGGTTTTTGTTTGTATCGTTCGATGTCGGCTTTGTGCTTGATGCTTTGAGCGCAAAATTTACAATCTTCGTTGCACGTACCGCTATTAATATTACAGATGGAGCATAAAAAAATCTTTTGAGCCATTATTTGGATCTCTCAAAGACATAGTGTTGCTCTTCAAACTCTTGGGCACCCACTGCGCGCGAATACTGTGTGACGAAAAAAGTGGTTTTTGTAATTTCCAGCATTACGCACGTGGAAAAAGGCTTATCGCGAGCGCACGTTTCTCCAGGATTGAGAAAAAGAGTTTTGTTTTTAAAATCACACTCAAAGATATGAGTGTGTCCGAAAAGAACCACTTCTGCATCGGGATTCATGTAAAAGGGTAAATGCATCAGTTTGCATTCGGTATGGGCGAGTTTAAAATAGTGAGGCTCTTGGACGAGGTTGTATTTATCGTGGTATTCATGCAAAGGGGCGTCATTATTGCCGTAAACCGCCATATAGCGCAGCCCGCTTGTTTTGAGCTGTTCAAGTATTTCAGGTTTGACAATATCCCCTGCGTGAATCAGAAACTCTGCTCCACATGCTTTGAGATGGTTGATGGCTTTTTGTGATCGCCCTTTTTTACTATGGGTATCGGATAACAACCCAATTTTCATTCACCACTCACCGTTGCTGATTCATTGGGGGTTCGATTTTTGCATTTGACACATTCATACACCTCTTTGTTACGATACGTACGTGGTGCTAGCGCTCCTCCGCATCCCTCTACTTCACACTTATGTTCACTTGGCTCAAATTTGGAAATAAATTTACATTTTGGATACTCTTCACAGCCCCAGAACGCACCGCGACGCGATTGCCTCCACATCAGTTTCCCTCCACAATCAGGGCAAGCAACAGTGGAAAACTTCGTTTCTTGGTTGAGCGTTTTGGTGTTTTTACACTCCGGATAGGCACTGCATGCGAGAAATTGACCGTTACGGCCGCTTTTGACAACCATGGCGCTTCCGCATTTGTCACACACCTCTTCGCTTGCTGTATCGGGATTTTGGGAATCTTCTTTTTTATTATTCTCAGTTTGTTCGGTGTATTTGCACTTTGGAAAACCGCTGCACGCAATAAACTCACCGAAACGTCCTGAACGCAGGAGCAGTTCGCTTCCGCATTGCGGACACGCTCTCCCTAAGGGCGTAGCTACTTTTAAGCTGACAATATCGGCTTTGCCGGCATTGATTTTCTCGATAAACGGATGGTAAAAATCGAGCAATATCTTATGCCACGAGGTCCCTTTGTCGCTGATTTCATCGAGGGTTTCTTCCATGTTGGCGGTAAATGAGGCATCGACGATCTCTTCAAAATGTTTTTCCAATAATTCGGTGACGGTAAATGCGATTTCTGTCGGGATGATTTGACGTTTTTCGATTTCGATGTAATTACGCGCTTGAAGCGTTGAGATGGTCGGAGCATACGTAGATGGGCGACCAATCCCCTCTGCTTCGAGCTGTTTGATGAGGCTGGCTTCGGAGAAATGCGATGGCGGTTCTGTAAAATGCTGCTGCTGGGTGATGGTTTGGATGTCAATAGCATCGCCGGTGTTTAATGCCGGAAGCAATTTGTCTTTGTCATCGCTGCCCGTAACGCGGTAGAATCCATCAAATAGGAGCTTGCGGCCTGTTGCCCGATATTGGGCCTTTGGGCTTTGGAAGGTGATGCTTTGCTGCTCAAATCGCGCATCGTTCATCTGACACGCTAAAAAGCGGTTGTAGATGAGTTTGTAGAGTTTGATTTCGTCAGGCTTGAGATACGTCGCGGCGATTTCAGGAGTAAACTCGAGCATCGTAGGACGGATGGCTTCGTGCGCCTCTTGTGCTCCTTTTGATTTTTTCAAATAGGTTTTCGGCTCTTGCGGAAGATACTGTTTGCCGTATCGTGTCAGGATCGCTTCACGTGCCGCTTCGACGGCTTCGGCTGCGAGGTTGAGAGAGTCGGTACGCATATAGGTAATAACTCCGGAAGTTCCTTCAGGTGTCTTGACTCCTTCATACAGCGCTTGGGCTATCATCATGGTCTTTTTCGGAGAGAATCCCAGCTGAGAGGAGGCCGTTTGCTGAATGGTGGAGGTCATAAACGGTGGAGGAGTCGAGGATTTGCGCTCTTTGGTTTCAATCTCCCCTATGGTGAACGATTCGCCTTTGATCAGCGCTACGATACGTGCCGCTTCCTGGGCAGTCGTGATCGTCATTTTATCGATTTTTTGCCCCTCTAGGAGATTCAGAGTCGCTTCGATTTGGGGTTTGAACATCGTGTCGATGGTCCAATACTCTTCGGGGACAAAGGCGCGGATTTCACGTTCACGGTCGATGATGATTTTGAGGGTTGAAGACTGCACGCGACCGGCTGAAAGTCCCTTTTGTATCTTGGATGCCAAAAGCGGTGAGAGTTTATAGCCCACGATACGGTCTAACAGACGTCGCGCTTGTTGGGCATTAACACGGTCCATATCGATGGCCCTAGGGCTCTGGAGTGCATGGATGATTGCATTTTTGGTGATCTCATGAAACACGATGCGCGGCAGGGCTTCAGGGTCTTTCTTGATCGCATGGGCAATGTGCCAGCCGATTGCCTCTCCCTCGCGGTCTTCGTCCGTCGCGATGAAGATGGTATCGGCTTTTTTCGCCAATTCTTGTATCTGCTTGACCGTTGCGGTGCTGTCCTCGCTGATGCGATACTCTGGGATAATGGTCTCATTATCGATTTTAATCCCGAAACGGTTTTTAGGGAGATCTCGAATGTGTCCTTTGGACGCGATGACTTCGTACTCTTTGGAGAGAAAGTTTTTGATTGTCTTGGCTTTAGCCGGTGATTCTACAATGATGAGTTTCAACACGAATCCTATATATATGGATATTTTGTGAAAGTTTAACCAAAAAATTTGGAAAATCGTTAAAGTTTTTTTTTTATCTCCCGATATAGTTTGTAACAGCAAGGATGCTGAAAAACTTCAGAGCTAACGCTCACCATAAAAGGATTTATCATGGGTTTCAGAATTAACACAAACATTGCGGCGATGAATGCGCAAGTAAATGCAGGTATGACAAACAAGAGTTTGGACAACTCACTCGCTAAATTGAGTTCAGGTCTTCGCATCAACACCGCGGCGGATGACGCATCGGGTATGTCCATAGCGGACTCTCTTCGTGCACAAGCAAGTTCACTGGGTCAAGCGATTTCAAATGCAAATGACGGAATCGGGATTGTGCAAATTGCCGATAAAGCGATGGACGAGCAGCTAAAGATTTTGGATA